>CAKZTD010000204.1 GCA_937921595.1 uncultured Saprospiraceae bacterium | reverse complement strand
ATACTCGCTGGACCTGAAATGATACTCAGGTTTACCGCTAATCCAGAACTCGCTGTTGCTGTGATATCGAAAGGAATATCTGTTGTTAATTTATCCGATAGGTTTGCAAAATCTATACTTTGAGATGTCAGTATCACTTCGAAACTTTGTTCCACTTCTGAAGCTGCACCGTAAGTCATATCTCCGCCTTGGATTGCTCGAACCACTACTGTTCCTGCTACTCCATCCAATGTAATTGTATTACCTGAAATACTTGCTGGGCCTGAGATAATACTCAGGTTTACTGCTAATCCAGAGCTCGCTGTTGCTGTGATATCAAAAGGAACATCTGTTGTTAATTTATCCGATAAGTTTCCAAAATCTATACTTTGAGTCGTCAATGTAACTTCAAAGCTTTGATCAATATCAGCAGCTGAAGCATAAGTCATATCTCCGCCTTGGCTTGCTCGAACCACTACTGTTCCTGATACTCCATCCAATGTAATTGTATTGCCTGAAATACTCGCTGGGCCTGAGATAATGCTCAAATTCACAGCTAATCCAGAATTCGATGTTGCGGTGATATCAAAAGGATTATCAATAGTAATTTTATCAGAAATTGCATCGAAGCTAATCAATTGACTTAGAAGATTAACTTCGAAGCTTTGTTGTTCGCTTGGCGCAGCTAAGTAATTTATATTTCCAGCTTGATTTGCTTCAACGATAACGGTTCCCTCGACGCCATCCAAAGTAATCAAGTTTCCAGATATACTTGCAGGCCCCGAAACTATACTAAATGTTACAGGAAGACCAGAACTTGCTATTGCATTTATGGCAAAAGGTACATCTGTGATAAATTTATCTGGAATAGCTGTAAAATTAATTGACTGATTGGCTATCCCACCGTTTAAGCTTCCCGGTGTAGGAGCCGATGCCACCCAGCTTGAAGCTAGTGCATTATCTAAGTCAGGATTTATTAATTGAAGAGAAGGGCCATCTCCATTTGCTGCTTCTGGCCAAGGAATATTATTATCATAAGTGACTGTATCTCTATAAGTCGCATTTGCATTATTTATACTGATAAATTCTCCATTATTGTTTAGTTTAAAACTTCCAATACTTGAGTTTCCAAAACTGCCAATGAAGTTACTTACCCCAGAATGGATGTTTTGAAATTTCACGCTATCTTCTATCAATACCAAATATCCGTCTGTAGGTAATATAGTCCCATTCGGGATATTGAAATAATTGTTATTGCCTTCATCAGTAAAATACCAGCCAGAAATATCAACATCTTCGCCACTATTATTATACAACTCTATCCAATCACCAGAATCAGTAATATTAGCAGAATTGTAATTAATTTCATTTATAACCACATCTTTTACAAGAGTTGAACCTAAAATAAAATAAGCAGTCAGGTCATAAACATCGTCCCAAAGAATTTCGATATTTGGATCATTAGGTAAACTAGGATCACTCCAGCCATTGAAAATATAACCTGGAGCAGCAACTGCACTTATTGGTACTGGTACTGTTTCGAAATAAACTCCAGACCAAGGAAAACTAGGAATATCTATTGTATTTAATTTTAAAAATCCTTCTCCCTCAATATCTAGGTTGACTCTATTCGTATCAGGAAAGCTGTAATAATCGAAGATAAATCCACGAAGGATATTAGGGCGATCTTCTAACAATACATTGAAATCTTGAAGATTTTCATACCACGTATTTATGTCTTCTGAAGGATTCCAACGTTCATATTCTCCTGCCATCTCCGCATCAATTTCCAATCGCATATCATCTAAATATGCTTTTGCATTATTAGACTCATACGCCGTATTCAGCATATCAGCAACTCGGTTAACTAATTTATTCCTAAAAGATTCATTTTCAGTAAGGGCTTCATTTAAAAAATTCCCCCACGTTAAAGGAGCATCTTCTGGATAATCATCATGAGGATCCCACCATGTACTACTATGACTTCTGTCCATGTCCCAAACCGTATACTGCCATTTACCACCTGGTTCATTATTTTTAAAAGTAGAAATACCATAAGACCAACTTCGGAAAGAGGAACATTGAATAAAAGCTTGAACATTTATCAAATTCTCCATGTCTATTAGTTCAGAGGCTATAGCAAAATTAGCATCATCTGACATGTCATTGTTTTCTAAAAAACTCCTCATAAAATCCCAATCGTCCCAAGTACCGAATTTGAGTTCTGGTTCGAATTTAGCAAACCTAACATAATCAAAATCATCCCATCCTGTATGAGATTCAATAAAATCTTCATTAATACTTTCTCTAACTTCATACACTCCCCAATACTCTCCATTGATTGTAAGGATCGCCCAATTCCCATCTGAGATCAATCCACCTGCGTCTTGATATTGGCGATTTCCAAATGGATCTCTCAATAAGCTTCCATTTGAACCAGTAATATCATCATCATAGCCTGCTCTTAGTACTAGTCTTTTAAAATCTGTTACATCATTTCCTTCAAACATCGGATACTCTAAACGAGATTCACCATATTCATTTCGAAAGAAAAGCCTAAAAGATTTTTTGGGAAGCGTTACTGAACTACTTCCTTGAATTCGAATTCCACAATCTATTGAAAAGTCAAGACTATCATTTTTAAAATATTGTACTTGACAAAAACGCTCCCAATCTGACCCTTCTTCAGTCGGGTTAGCATAGATACCAGTATTAGAATCAAACATATTATCAGGGTCAGTAATAATAGAAACAATAGGCAAGGTGTACGTTTCATTTATATAATACGAATGAGCAGTAATACCACTAGGGAAATAATTATCAACAAACGCTTTTGCTCTTACAATGGTTGTCTCATCGATAGTAATACTTCCTGTATATAAGTCAGAATTTTCATCCGGATCATCGCCATCAAGTGTATAATAAATATCAGCTCCCGGATCTGTCGATGACATTTCCAATGTCACACTCCCATTATAGATACCTCCTACGGTACTAAATACAGGATTGACTGCTTGGTCTATATTACCAGATGCAGCATTAGGATCATCTGGAGTAGATTCATCAAAAAAGAAAAAGCTAGCGCTACCATCTGGATACCGGCCAAAAGAAACATCATCTGTTTGAACATCATAAGTCAATGAATCAACAAATACTCCCGCTGGGGACATTAAACTAATTTGTTCACCTCCTGCTCCTAGTTTAAAATCAAGATGAAGTTTACCTTGAGTCAAATCTTTATCTGCCCAAAGCAAAATAAAATCACCCGGCTCAATAACCACTGAAGTATCAATCTGAAAAGTCATTGGATTTAAGATATCATCTGATAAGAAATAACCATTAATATCTATAGGCACACTACCTGCATTATATAATTCTATCCAATCATCAAACTCTCCTGCTTCATCAGGAATAGTTGTGTTGGCAGCCATAAATTCATTTATAAAAAGCGACTGACCACTTAGAAGATTGAATGAAAAAAGAAAGTAAAAAATAAAAGAATTGAATTTTTTAATCCGTGAAATTCGTTTGAAGTAGTGTGTAAGTAACATAGGTTAATATTTCAAAATTATTGTTTTCAGCTATAATCAAACCGAAATCCTACCAATAGATTAGGAATAACAAAGGGGTTATTAAAAACTAAAAGTTTAATACTTTATTTAATACAAAAAATTATATAATAAAAAACGGTTATAAGGAAAGATCTAAATGTGTTAATATGGAAGGGTAATTAAGATTAACTTCTTAATCAAGATAGGATCAAAATTAATGTATATAAACCAAGGAAGCAAAAAATATTGCAGAAAAAACAATATAAATGCTTTGAAGTCTTCTCCTATACCTTTAAGAATAAGCCAACAACAGGTATCTAATTAATTGTTCATTAAGCAAAACTATCCCAAAGATAAATTCTCCAAAAGATATCTTATTTTGCGCTCATGAAAAAAATAGGATTGATGTCCGATACACATAGCACTTTGGATCCGAAGATTTTTGACTATTTCAAAGAAGTCGATGAGATCTGGCATGCCGGAGATATTGGCAATATGGAAGTGATTGAAAAACTGGAAGCTTTTAAACCCTTAAAAGTAGTTTATGGAAATATTGATGGGGGAAAACTGAGAACAGAATTCCCATTGGATCTTAGATTTGATTGCGAAGGCATGGATGTTTGGATAACTCATATTGGAGGTTATCCAGGAAGATATAATAAACGTGTTCGAGAGATTATGGCAACTGACGCTCCTGATCTTTTTATCTGTGGCCATTCACATATTTTAAAAGTGATGCCGGATAAGAAACATGATCTTTTGCATATCAATCCTGGCGCTTGTGGTATCCATGGATTTCATAAAGTAAAAACGATCATTCGATTCACGATTGACAAAGCTGCGATTACGGGATTGGAAGTGATTGAGTTAGGTGCAAGAGGTTAAACTGCGAAGGTTTGAAAAAATAGTGAAGTTTAATCCCGTGAATTAGTTTTCAACGGGTTTTCTTTTTATTGGTAAAGTAGAACATCTTAAAAGTCCACTTAATTTTGATGTTTCACCATAGTCTACTTCAAAAACTTCAAACCCTCTTTCTATTAGCCCATGTTTTAATCTATCAAAACCTTGCTCAATCACAATCTTTGATGGAGAAATCGAAAAGACATTTGGAAACATTTGATCTTTTTCATCAAGTGTCACTTCAAATAATTTATCCTTTGGAAACAGATCCAATATCTTTTTTGGAGGACTTTTAAATCCATTATGATAAATGATGGCCTCGTCTATTCCTATAGGTTGAAAAGTGCAATCTAGATGTAAAATATTATTGCTAGCATTTTCTTGATCTACAACAATATCAAAACCTAAAACCGTTTTATTTGGAAAAATATTTTGAATAAATTTTATCGCTTCTTCGGTTGTCCGATCGCCGATACCTATAAAAATGAAATCATTCCACAAAATAACATCTCCTCCTTCTACAATTATTTCTTTTGGAACTTCAACTATTTTTGATTGATCGATTTTATCTAGCACATGTTTTATTCCATTCAATTCATCAGATCTAACCGCGTGTTTCATATTCGATAAAAAGAAATAATCCTCTATTACAAATCCAATATCTCGTGTAAAAATCTGCTCAAGCTCTGGTAAATTAAATGGGCGAAGCACTTCAACACCATTTTCTTTCAAAACATCTTCAAAGGTTTTGATTTCTGCACAAATATCAGCTTCTGAAGGAAAGGTATTATTGGCTAAATGTTTTCGAATCATTGGATTAATTCCTCGAGGCGTTCCCCTATCTGTTCCTATTCCAAGAATCACACTTTCAAGCTCTGACGTTTCATTATCTACAAATATATTCATGAAGAAGATTATTATTTATTAAAAAAGAATATTCACTTTAGCTTTACCAATTATTATTCCTAGTTCTTTTATACTAAAAGTGCCTGTTTTAAATCCGCAATCAAATCCTCCACGTTTTCAATTCCAATGGACATCCGAATCAAACCATCGGTAATTCCATTTTGCAATCTGACTTCTCTAGGAATATTTAAATGAGACATGGATGCAGGATGTAAAATTAAAGTATCGACATCTCCTAAAGTTGGAGCCAAAACGCAGAGTTTTATTTTATTCATAAAAGCGATCCCGGTATCTACTCCCCCATCTATTTCAAAGCTCAACATACCTCCGAAATTTTTCATTTGCTTTTTCGCAATCTCGTGGTCTGGATGCGAAAGCAATCCCGGATAATTCACTTTGATCACTCGCTCATGATTTTCAAGATATTCTGCAACAGCCTGCGCATTAGCACAATGACGATCCATTCTAAGTTCGAGGGTTTTGATGCCATTATTGATCAACCAAGCATCCCATGGATTACAGTTTGTACCTAATAACTTCATCGCAGTCCAGACTTTATCATGCATCAATTCTGCATCTTTTCCTACAACAGCACCTGAGATGGAATTACCATGACCATTGAGGTATTTAGTCGTAGAATGAACAATAAAATCTATATCGTACTTAAAAGGTTGCTGCAAATATGGTGTACAAAAAGTATTATCAATTGCGGTGTAACGATCATATTTTTTTGCAATGGAAGAAAGTCCTTCTAGGTCAACACAAGCTAAGCTCGGATTTGCTGGCGTTTCGAAATAAAGCATTTTAATGGCTGGATCATTTTTTACTGTTTCTTCCACTTTTGCCAAATCATGGAGATCCATCATGATAAGTTCAATTCCTAATGGCTTAAACATTTTTCCAAAAAGTTCGGTTGTTCCACCATAAAGATTTCCTTGAGATAGAATCTTATCCCCCTTTTCTAACATGGCCATCATCAAGGTAGAAATCGCAGACATTCCCGAGCTAAATAAAATAGCTTTGGGATCTATATCTAATCCAAAACCCTCCAAGCGAGCAATCTTTTCTGCGACTACTTCTATCGTAGGGTTTCCGTAACGACCATAAACATGACCTTTCTCTTTTCCAGAAAAAATATCAATACCTTGATCTATACTTTCAAACTCAAAAGAGGAGGTCGCATATATCGGAAGCTGATGAGGTTTGGTTGTTCGTTTATCTTGTAATTCATGGACGCAAAAGGAACCTATTTTTTTACTTTCTTTCATCTTTCTATTTTTTAAAACTACCTTTTTTTTGATATAAAATGCTTACTACCCTTATAAAAACAAAACCTAAATTCGATATCAATTGTTAGAACCAAGGATGAGTTTTTATATTAAATTCAGTAAGCTAATCTAAAGAGAATCTGAATAACAAATATCCGAAAATCTGAATAAAAATTACTTTCATTTTGAATATATAATGCTCACTTTTGTACAAATATCAAACACATGCTAAAAAAAGGAAATAAAAGCTACGCTATTTTTAAAATGAAGTGTCCAAGGTGTCATGAAGCAGACTTGTTTCCAACAGGATCTTTCGAATTTAAAAATCCTTTTGAGATGAATAAGCGATGCCCAAATTGTAATGAGGATTTCTTACCTGAGCCAGGGTTCTATTATGGAGCGATGTTTATTTCGTATATTTTTACAGGCTGGTTTTGTCTGACCTTTGTTGGTATTCTACACTGGGGTTTAGGCTGGAGTACCGGATCTTCTTTTGCACTCCTCATCTTCGTTATTGCGATCTTCTTTGTTTGGATTTTCCGGATGGCTCGTTCTATGTGGATAGGATTTAATGTAAGTTATCGAGGGAAGTAGTTAGTATGTCTATTTGGTTTTCCGGAATAAACATGTAGCAAAAAATCAGACCTAACTAGAATAAGTGAATAAGAATGAAATTCTAATTGCGCTAAAACAAGTATCTATTTTTTTAGTTCTGTGATCTTTTCAATCAGCCATTTTTTTTCTGATAACAATTTGGTTGATTTTATCTTTCGAGCTAATCGGTCTAATCGATCGTCAGAAAAAGCCGTTTCTGGATTATGAAGCCGTCGAAGAGCATTAATGAAATTATTATCTTTGGATCGTTGATGATCCAAAATTATCGCTTTAGGAATTCGATAAATATAAATTTTAAAAGCATCCATTCTCGATTCCAAAATAGGTGATTTTGTTTCATAATAGATCTTTAACTCTAAACGTTTCGCAGAAATTTTATAGAACAAATCTTCATAATTAGCTTTTAATAAATTTAGAGCTTCTTCATATTCTTTACAAGCAAAATAATAAGCAGCCAAATTATACAAATAAACATTCTTTGCATTTTTTGCTCCTACGATTTTATATCTATAATCATTTAAAAACTGGAACACCCATTCGTAGGCTTTTACATTCAAGCCTACCGTTACAATATTTATAAAAGTAGTCGGTAAAATTCCTTTTCCGATATTGAGATAACCTTGCTTAAGGTGGTCTTTATTAATTTCAAAAAATTCATGAACTAAGTGATCTTGACCATGATTATATTGCCAGGCAATAAAATTTCTAATGATAGAAATAAATATTCTAATTGATTCTTTTGGAATGCTTTCTTCATACTTATAGAACATCTTTTTAAAAGCCCAATAATCGGCTTCGTTCAAATTTTTCAATAGTTCATAGGCATGATAATTCAAATTGATCAAAGGTATTTCCAAAATACCTTTTGAAGCATATATCGGTTTGATTGCATCAAGAAGTTCTATGATACTATTAACTTCTACTGGTTTACGAAATCGATCCATCGACAAAAAAAAACAAGCATATTCCAATTTATGGAGTAAATAATAAATATCAAGTGGTTGTAAAATACTGTCGTAATCGGAAACACCAATATGTTTATCTTGTAATAAATAATCCCGTCTAATTATTTGTTCATTTATTTGAAAGCTTTGGTAATAATGACTCTTATCTTTTTTAATAGATTTATTTAATGTTCTTTTCGCTTTTTCTAAATAACTCCGTTCTTTTTCATTATCTAAACGCTTATTAAAAAAATCAACCAAAGTAATCATCTCTTGTATAGAGTCATTTTTTTCTATTCCAAAATGAATACCTATATAATTCTGTACTCTCTTTAATAATGCTGACATTAATTTATCAATCTTACTTTTTTTATAGTTTTCGTTAGGGTACAAATATTTGTAGACGATTTCTTTTAATAACTCTTTATTGGTCTGAGTATATCTGAATAACCTATAAATATCTT
>CAKZTD010000203.1 GCA_937921595.1 uncultured Saprospiraceae bacterium | reverse complement strand
GTCTCCATAAAAGCTGAAGAAATATATAAATTTGAATCTTCGAAATAACGTTTCACTTTTGCATGAGGGAGTGGGCCGATGTAATTGACGAGTTCTTGAAGTTTTCGATCTCGTAATAAAACTTTGCAGGCTTGTGCATATTCAGGCTCTAAAGTTTCCCCACCAATGATCGTCAATTCAAATTGATCCTTAGTGATTTTCGATTCTTTCAAAGCAGTTAAAAATTCAATAATCCCTTTGCGTTGCATCAGGTTATTGACCATAAGTGCATTGATTTTATCAATCGATTTTTTACGTCTTTTTGGTTTAAAAGAAATAGCAGGAGGTAAGGCCAGATGTTTGACATCTACATATCCGAGAGAAAATAAATACGATTGTGTAAAATAACTGGTAGATAAAAACCCTCCAAAACGATCTAATAAATCTTCCTCTTCTTTCTTAAAATACGCTAAGCGATCTTCCTCCAATTGATCCAAACTATCCAAATGATGAACAATCATATAAGTTGAAGAAAGATCGCCTTTGTATTTTTTAAGTGCGTCAAAATAAATAGTATCTAGAAAATACAAATCCCTTTTATCAGCTTCTTTCAGCAATTGAAATGTTTCGAAATCAATCTGCTGAATCGCAGGATCGTATTTCCGCAAAGCTTCCAGAAAATGTAAATTATAAATATTTCCTCCGGAGATAAACGACTTCGGGTCAGGACAAACGAAAACGATATTTCTAAACTTTTCCTTCATAGCTCGCCCAAGCAATATGAGATTCTCCTAAGGTGACTTTAATTTTTCCAGTAAAAGTACTTGCTAATGCTTTAGCTGTTTCTTGATGGATCCAATACGCCAGATATTCTGTCGTCGTCAATTTATCCTTAAAAATATGCATCTCATCAAGGTTCTTAAACTTTAAAGGATCTAAGATACTTTTTATTAAATTTGCTGCTGCTCCCATGTCGATAACGACATTGTTTTCATCCAAATCTTTGCTCATAAATTCTACATCGACAACATAAGTTGCTCCATGCATTTGTTGCGCTGGTCCGAATGCTTTTCTCGGTAAGGAGTGAGCAATCATCATGTGATCTCTAATTTTTACAGTAAACATAGTATGTGTGGTTATTAATCGTTAGTATTTTAGTTTTCTAATAAGTGGTCAAGTTTTCAAGAAGTCTTCATCTTGGCTACTTGAAATTTTGAGGCCTTGGATACTTTTTCAATAATTGATCACTACCCCCAATTCTGAAGCTTCTCCTGTTCTTAAAACGTCAAAAAACTTTGGAACGTCTGCAAAAATAAGGTTTTGAGAGATATGATGCTTGAAAATTGGATTTTTGAGCAAATTAAATACAGCTTCTTTCCGTCTTTTGTAATCCCAACGGCTTTTACGATCTATAGGTAGATTGGAAACCTGAGAGCTGATCAACTGTTTTCTTTGACTATGAAAAGTACCTCCGAATTGGATATTCACGGGTTTGTCACCATACCAACTGAGTTCAATTATTTTACTTTCGAGACCAGTGGCATCGATGCAAGATTGAAGACCAGAAGAAGTAGCAGAACAGTGGAAAGCGAGATCGAATGTTTTTGTGAATTCAGGAGATGATGAAAAATCATCACTTGATATGGAAGGATTTATTACATTTTTAAAACCTAAACTCTTTGCCATTTTAATTTTCTCTGCATCTATTTCATAGATCACTAAATCTGTTCCTGGAATCATATCAAGCAGTCGAGCGATCAAAGAACCAATCAATCCAAAACCAACGATCAAAACTTTATCTCCAATCGAAACTCCAGAATCCCAAACTGCATTCAAGGCCGTTTCTAAATTACTGGCAAGTGTCGCCGTCTGTGAATCCACTCCATCAGGGATTACAAAAAGATCCTTCTCATTTACAAAACAATAATCTTGATGAGGGTGAAGTAAGTGTACTCGCTTACCGGCAAGTTGGTGATTTTTTGACAACACCTCCCCTACTAATGAATAACCATATTTGATTGGAAAATCGAATTGACCTTTTTGAAAAGGAACGGTCATCGAGTCGTATAAATCTTTTGGAATATTCCCTTTGGCTACCAGGCGTTCTGTGCCGATGCTGATGAGAGAACAAATCGACTTAATTAAAATTTTATCTGCAAACTCTTCTCTTGTCTCTTTAATTTCAGAACCAGTATTGGAAGTATGCCAGAGCGATTTAATTTTCATAAAACAAAAATAAGCAATAGATGGACTATTGCTTATTTTTTTAGAATGATTTATTTTTGATCCTTTGTAATTTCCTAAATAGAAACGAAAGTAGAAATTCTAATAGACTCCGATTATATTAAAAACATGCATTTTTTGAAAAGTCTCTACTTGCTCATATACTTTATCATCATCTATAGAAAGAAATCTACGGCGATTATGTTCTTTATCTTTTAAAGTAATGACCCGATTATTACGATCAACTTCTTCATACCTTGCTTTTATATCGTTAACATCTGATCCTCGCTCAATCCATTCATTGCTTCCATTCACACTTTCAAAAAAGCCTTCACTTTCTCCTGTAGTATATCGAACTTGGATAACCATATTGATATCAAAACGGACGGGGTCTAGTCCTCTTGTACTTTGTTCTAAACTAGCCATCTGCTGATCAAATTGGCTCTCGGTTAATTCACTTCCCAAAACAGTCCTTTCAGATTGTTCTATATGTTCAGGCTCTTTTTGAGTAGTAGGAACAGGTGTTGATGCAATATTCGCATGACTTACATTTGGATTTTCAGCAATAGCAGGATCATCTACAGGAATCATCAGCATCGCCAAAAATATAATAGAGATCGTCCCAAAAACACCTAGTAAAACCGGAGTTAAATTTGATTTTGGTTTTGCAACAGCAGTCGCTGCCGTCGGAGCACTCGCTAATTTATTTACTCTTGAATAATTGCCATCGTAGGTTTCTTCATCGTTCAGCACATCCATAACACCTACCTCAATTCGCCTTAGTTCGCCACTAGATTGCTCTACTCCAAGTGTTAATCTACGTTTCCATTGGCGATATTGACCAGATAATAATAAAGCTTCATCATGTAAAGCAGGTCGTTCTTCTCTGGTAAACTCTAATAACAATTTAATTGCTTTCTCAGACTCACCTTTGGCGATGTGGTTTTTAATTTGCTCTGAAGTATCCATAATAAGGTTCTTGAGGTTATTAAATATTTTCTGAAAGAATGATATTAAAAACCCTTTATGCAATTTGCATTCCGAATATCCACTAAATGACTCTTTTCCAGCTTAATGCAACCAGAATGCACATTAAAATTGTTATTTTTAAGAAGACGTAAAGATTTATTTTAATCTGTTTGTTATTCTGAAATTTTCATAAATATTTAAAAAAATAAAAATATGTATAAAAATTCGAGGTATTTAAAAAAACAGATTCAATATAATCTAGTCTAATAACCTATATAATTTAAGCTCATGAAAAACCTGCTCTTTACTATTTCTATTCTAACATTTTTCGCCTGCGATTCTCAAACCACAGAAACGAAGGATAAAGAAATAATTTTATCCATTATTGAAAAACAAGAACAAGCCTGGAATAATTACGACCTGGAAGCATTTATGGAAGGCTATTGGAATTCCGATTCTTTGAAATTTTACGGAGCGAGTGGCATCACTTATGGCTATGACAAAACGCTCGCTAATTATCACAAACGCTACCCATCCAAGGAACATACTGGCACTTTGAATTTTAAAATAAATGATCTTTCTAGAATAACTCCAGACTCTTATTTTGTCATGGGGGAATATCATCTCGTCCGTTCAGTGGGGAATGCTGATGGTGTTTTTATGATTATTTTTAAAAGGATAAATGGTCAATGGAAAATCGTAGCGGATACTTCTTGTTAAGTTTCTATCTTCTGGATGGATTTTATGTTTTAAAAACGAAATATAATTTGATTAAAATATTCGAACAAAACCCTGCACATTCCTTATCTTACCAGCTAATAAAAAATATAGCTTAACAACATGGACGATAAGGCAATAGAAAACTTAAAAGAAGCATTACAATTCTCTCCTGATAATATACCTTTACGACTACACCTCGCAGAAACGTTAACTAATTATAATCGTCTCGAGGAAGCCGAAAAAGAATATCAAACAGTACTTTCACAAGACCAGTATAATGTCTCAGCTAAATTTGGTCTTTGTAAAGTATTTTATCAAAATGGTTCCTATTCCAAATGCAATGTCATCCTGGAAGCCTTGATTCAATCCAATCCGAGTTTTGACATTCTATTACTTCATACCCGAGCATTGGTGAAAGAAAAATCAATTCCTAAGGCCGTACAAATTTATAAGAAAGTACTTTCAATGAATCCTGCATTTACGGATGAAGAATTGGATGGAGAACTTAGAATGGCTTCTACGCCTTCTAAGGAGGAAATGGATATGGAAGAATTGGGTGACGATAGATTTGTAGAAAGACCATCGATTACTTTCAAAGATGTTGGAGGAATGGACCGTGTTAAAAAGGAAGTCGATTTAAAAATAATTCAACCCCTACTCCATCCGGAGATTTACAAGGCTTATGGTAAAAAAACCGGTGGTGGAATTTTATTATATGGCCCTCCTGGTTGTGGAAAAACTTATTTGGCAAAAGCGACCGCAGGTCAAGTCAAAGCCCGATTTGTGAGTGTGGGCCTAAGCGATATTCTAGACATGTTTATTGGGAATAGTGAAAAAAATCTTCATGAAGTATTCGAACTTTCCAGAGCCAATAAACCATGCGTACTTTTCTTTGATGAAATTGATGCTTTAGGTGCAAGCCGAAGTGATATGAAAAAAAGTGCTGGTCGTCATTTGATCAATCAGTTTTTACAAGAATTGGATGGATTGGAAAATGATAATGATGGACTGCTTATTCTTGGAGCAACCAATACCCCTTGGCATTTGGATCCTGCATTTCGTCGTCCTGGACGTTTTGACAGAATCATTTTTGTACCACCACCTGATGAAGCAGCAAGAGAAGCAATTTTCAGATTAAAACTAGCTGGCAAACCAGTACAAGATATTGACTATGCTTCGCTTGCTAAAAAAACGAAGGATTATTCTGGTGCTGATATCGAAGCTGTTATTGACATTGCTATCGAAGGTAAATTAGAACAAGCCATTAAAGAAGGCGTTCCAAAACCGCTATCAAGCAAGGATTTATTAAAAGCGGTGAAGCAACATAACCCGACTACCCGAGAATGGTTTCAACAAGCCAAAAATTTTGCGCTTTACGCAAATGAATCAGGATTGTACGATGAGATTCTAGGGTACTTAAACATTAAGAAATAAACTATGAGCTATCAATTAATAGAACGAGCGCAAATTTTATTGGAACAAAGTAAATTTCAAGAAGCTGGAAAAATACTACAAACGGCACTTCAACAAGATCCGAATAGTTATTATGCTATGGCACTTTTGGCTCAGGTCAGATTGCAAGAAGAAAGACTAAAAGAGGCGGAAAGATTAATCAATGACGCGATCAGTCTGGCACCGGATATTTCAGGTTTGCATTATATGAAAGGTAGAATTCTAATTGATGCATCTCGATATGATGAAGCTGAGCAAAGCCTGAACCAAGCTATAAATTTAGATCCTGAAGATCCTGATGCCTATGCGATTTTATCTTCCTTGCGAATACATCAAAAGAAATTTCAGGAAGCTTTGGACTATGCTGATCAAGCATTGGAACATGATCCAAGTAATTTGCATGCACTGAACATGAGAAGCAAAGCATTGCTTAAACTTAATCGTAAAGAAGATTCTCTTGAGACCATTAAAGAAGCTCTTCAGGAGAATCCAAATAATGCTTTTACCCATGCAAACTTCGGTTGGAATCTTCTTGAAAAAGGTGATCATAAAGAATCCCTTACCCACTTTAGAGAAGCACTTCGACTCGATCCAAATAATCAATATGCTCAATCAGGAATGGTCGAGGCTTTGAGTGCCAAATATCCGATCTATCGATTGTTTTTGAAATATTCTTTTTGGATGGGAAATATGTCTTCCCAATACCAATGGGCGTTCATCATCGGTTTTTATTTTTTAGTGAAGTTCTTAGGCCGCATATCTGCGAGCAATCCATCGCTGAGTCCTTTCCTAACTCCTTTGGTTATCATCCTAGCCTTAGTAGCCTTCTCTACTTGGGTTATCAAGCCTATTACCAATCTCTTCCTCCGATTCAATGTCTATGGTCGGCATTTACTCAAGAAGGAAGAAAAAATGAGTTCCAATTTTGTAGCAATTTGCCTTGCGATTTTTCTAGCAGGTATTGTCTCCTATTTTGTTCAAGGTCAAGATCGATGGATCGCTTTGGCCATCTTTGGTTTCACCATGATGGTACCTTGTAGTGTGATGTTTAGAAATAGTAAACCTAAGAAGATTTTGTTATTGGCCACAGTTGCTTTGGCATTAATTGGTGCTTATACTTTATTCCTTTTATTTACGAATGATCCTGGTGCAAGCTTTTTGGTTTCAGTATATTTATTTGGATTTATTGGTTTTCAATGGGGCGCTAATTTCTTCATGATGAATGCTAGAGAATAACTTAAATCTCTGTTTCAAGGACACATAAAACGGTTGCCATTCCTATTGCTTTAATAGCTGGAACTTTATCTCCATTTGCTTTGGTGTGAATAATTTTATTCACGGTCCAGGTAAATTTATCCATTGGAATGTTACTCTCTTCTACTTGAGTCATTAATTCTTTTTGAGATTTTATCCATTTCATTTTTTCATTTTCAGTCTTTACTGAAGGTCGACTTTTCTTAGTCGGATAAATAACAGTCCAGGATACAGGAATATGAAAACTATTTTGAAATTCTTTATTTTCAAGTGGTGACTTTTCATTAACGGCTTGTTTCCAATTCACCTCAACATCAGGAAACTGTTCTTTCAATGCCTGGGCAATTTCATGATCTCCAGGTCGGTAACCTCTTTTAAAAACATATGGCCAATAATTTGCTTTTACTCGCCTTGGTGCTTTTCCATCTTCTAAATTTTTAAACACCACAAAATGTGGAGAGGAATAAATTTCAGGAGTATGACCGTCTGGTAATTCAAAAAATTGTTCTAATGCAATATTGATAAAGGGATTCTTTCCTATCCCACAAGCCCAAAAATTTATTTTTGTCAATGAATCTACTGTACTCCCATTTAGTGCTGGAAGTGGATTTTTTATACTTGCCTTCAATAATTTTTTAGGGCTGGCTCTTGGGCCTTCATTGACGATTGGCAAAGAGAGTCCACTGTAAGGATTTCCATGAAGTACCACGTGAATGGTACTCCAAGGCATTGATTCTGAACTATTATTCAAAAAATTAATTACATCTTCTAATGAGCGACAGGTCTTCACCATGACATCCGTTTTTTCTTTTTCATCAAAAAGAAAATGCTCTTCCGCTAATTTAAAATATTGATATCCTTGCTTGTCTTCCCCCATCAAAAAGGTGATCGTTTTACGTGCTGGAATCACTTCTTCAAAAAGACATTCCTGAGCTTCAGATTCTAAGGTTACTTTAGAAAATAGAAATCCAGCAACTAAGAGCCCAAAGCATAAAACGGTCCCAAATATTTTTTTAACTAAACCCATAACATGCTTATTTTAATAGTGAACGATTTACTTTTTTCTTTTAAAATTTGCTGCAATAATTCTTTGAACTGTTTGGTAAATGCCTTTGAAATTCTACCTGAATTATCTTTTACTTCCCAAATTTTCAACTTAGCATTATAACTTACGATCAAAGTATTTCCATTTAAAAAGGATTTCTCTTTTGCAGTAAAAACAATCGCTTGAGACAATTTCTCTTTGAGTTGCTTTTGAAAAACCTGATTCTCTTGGCCACTTACATGTACATGCAAATAACTTTTCTTCTCCTCTTCTTCACTGATTTCGACGATTCCATCTATTTTCATTTCAAACCCAATCGCATGATTGCTAACACCTTCTGGCATTGGTAAAACTTGTTTTACTGTTTTTGTATTTTGACCATTTACTAAAACTGGATTTTCTTCGACTGCAACAAATGATGTATATTTGGTAAGTAAGTTATATTTCAAGCCCAGATCAGTTACTTCTTTGACGGATGCTTCTGATTGAGAAAGATTATTTAAATCATCTAAAAATCTGATTTTCTCTCTGGCCCAAAGATATCGAATTGGACTATTACTGGCTTTTTCCATCTCGGGGTTAATCTGAATCGTTTTGTTAAACATTCGATTTCCTTGTGCTCCTTTTATTTTAATTTGTCCTTTTGGTGTTCCTTTATATTTTCCAAAAATATACAAAGGTCGTTCTGCTAAAAGGTCCGGCACCGTTTCAGGGATCACATCGTAAACTTCCAAATTTTCAAAACTGATATCAATATTTGTCAATAAAGGATGTTCAATATATTTTCTAAACTTCTTCGCTTGCTTAGGAGCTTCCGCAATATCAGTAATCACAAAAGCTTCTCCTTGTCCAACATGCGCCATTCCTTCAATCAAATGACGATTGACACTTTTCCCGATTCCAAAAGCAAACAAATTGCTCTTATTTAAATTTTTAGAAATAAGTTCGAAAGCTTCTCTTTCCACATGAACATAACCATCCGTGACGACAACTATTGATCGTGAATTAACGACTTCATCCGAAGGAAGTGCTAATGCTCGTTCCAAAGCATTTAGTATTTGAGTACCACCGCCACCTCTCATATTATCAATAAAATTAAATACTTCTCCTAGGTTTTCTTCATTGGCGAGTACTGACTTTTCTGCAAATAATCTTGACCCTCCTGAAAATTGAAGCACATTGAATTTATCAATTGGCCTGAGCTTACTCACCAAATCTTTCATCAATTCTTTTGAGACATCAATTGGAAAACCATACATAGATCCTGAGACATCAACTACAAAAATATATTCTCGAGCAGGGATTTCATTGTCAATCATTCTTGCTGGAGGTTCAAGCATAGTCAAGAAAAAATTCTCTCCTTTATGGCTGTAAAGAAAAGTTCCGTTTGATATTTTATCTCCAGCGAAACTGTAATTAAAAATGAAATCTTTGTTTCCTCCTTTCTTTTCAGAAGCATCTAATTTTGCACAAATGGCACTCGGTCCTTCTCGATCAACATTTACTTTATGAGATGGAGAAACCGAAGTATTCAGAACCATGCCTTCTCCTCCGTTTACATCAACGATAATATCAAAATCATACGTAGGATCAATTTTTTCTTTTGAATACGGCGTATTTACGACGCTAGCATCTTGAGCACTTAAATGCTTGGAGTCTACAAATTTTGGCCCTACTACCGTCGGATAAACAAAACTATAAATCTTGCTTTCTGGAATTAGAAATTCATTATATTTTAGTTCAACTTTTATAATATCATCTGGTAAAATATTTCCAACACTCATTTGAAAAACATTGGGCCTCGATTGTTCTAACAAGCTCGCACGTTTTCCTTCAGCTTTAGCTTTTTCATAAGTTTGCTTCGCTTGATTTTTCTCCTGAATATCTGCTTTGATTATCCGATCACCGATATACATCGACATCTCATAAACAGCTGCTCGAGTAGAAGCAGGAAAAACATAAATTGCTTCAATGGGAACCGTCCCATTGTTTTGATAGGTTTGAGTCACTGTTACACTAGCAATTGGCCCGGTAATATTGACATCTGCAGTAGTAGATAACAATGGAAAATCACTTCCACCTATACCTTCTGTATTGACTTGAAAATATGGTGAGCTATTATTGGAAAGGTCATTTTGCTGAGCAATCAAAAGCTGAGTGCAGCATAAAGAAATCGTAAATAAGAAAGTCCTGAGTGTCATAATTTAATTTTTTAGTGGTTAAGTTCGTTGGCAAGATAGATCACTTAAGAACTGAAAAATGTGGAAAATGACTATACGGGTAAAGGCTAAGAGAATTCGTATTACTTTAGAGATTAAGCGTTTTTGGAAATAAAATATTTTTACAAGAGTTATTTTATTAGGGAAGTTAAATCATGATAAAAACTATGAATACAATCTTCACAGGTTTCTAAATTAGTTGATTTTTCAGCCTAGTATTTATTCAACCGAAAGGTGATGAAATGACGATATTCTTTAAACTATTTGGTATTGATAAACAACAAGTTGAATCATCAAATAGATTCTGTACTTGCGTGCAAACGCTGTTGTTTCGGGTACCACAATTCCTCCTTAATTAAAAACAAAAAATAATCTGTGGCTTAATTATTGTCTTGAAATCTGATATCTTCTTCCTCCATCTCTAAGTGTTCATACCAACTTTATAAACGTAATTTGTCCATAAAAGAATGACTGATCTATTTAGTTTAGTCAATACTGATGGCATTTAATTTTCATTTAAAAAATGATTTGTTATGCATATTAAAGTTAGTTACCGATACTTAATCTATGGGATCCTATTTGGAATTCTATTTCCAATACTCGCAACACTAATTGTTTCTTACCAAGAATTTGGAACCATCTCTATCGAAACTGCTATTAATATTCAAAAGAATAATTTGTTGTTGTGGATCATTGATTCAGCACCTCTTTTCCTTGGTCTTTTTGCATTAAAAGCTGGTCTTGCTCAAGAAAAAGTAAATGAAACCAATACCTATTTGAAAAAAAAGGTGGCCGAACAAACGAAGGGAATCAATCAAATAAATCAACAACTTAGAGTCGAAATTAAAGAGAAACGAGATCAAGAAAAAATACTACTCAATGCAATGGAAGATGCCCAGCAAGGCATAAAAATAAAAGATCAATTCTTAAGCAATATGAGTCATGAAATTCGCACACCAATGAATGGTATCCGAGGTATGACTAATTTATTACTGAGTACGGAGCTCTCTGAACTTCAACATAAATATCTTTCCGCAATTGATTATTCTTCAAAAAATTTATTGGTAATTATAAATGATATTCTTGATCTGTCAAAAATAAATTCGGAGAAGCTAGAAATTGAAAAAATAAATTTCAAACTGCGGGATGTTTTAGATTCTGTTCATAAAACTTTCGAACTTAAAACAAATGACAAAGCAATAGATTTACACTTAGAAATAGATGAGAACGTTCCAAAAAAATTATGTGGAGACCCTGTAAGGATAAATCAAATCTTACTCAATATCGTAGGCAATGCTGTAAAATTCACAGAAAAAGGAAGCGTCACTATTCTTTGTAAACTTCATCAACAGACAGAAGAAGAGATTACCATAGCTTTTGAAGTAATTGACACAGGGATTGGAATAAAAAAAGAAAATATTAAAAATGTCTTTGAAAATTTTTCTCAGGCAAATTCGACAATCACTCGAAAGTTTGGAGGAACTGGATTAGGATTGCCTATTTCTAAAAAATTGATCGAACTACACGGAGGCGTTTTAGGAATTGAGAGTGAACTTGGAAAAGGAACAAGCTTCTCTTTTACCATCAACTTTAATCATCCGCTTGCCGATACTGAAAAAGATATGATTGAGAAAGGGAGAATTATCTCTGAAGCACAAAAATCTCGAGTCAAAATTCTACTTGCTGAAGACAACAAAATTAATCAACTAGTTGCTACAAAATTTTTAGCTCGGTTTGGCTTCAAAGCCGATGTTGCTAATGATGGAAAAGAGGCTATTGAAATGTCTATCGCAAAAGATTATGATTTAATATTAATGGATGTACAGATGCCACAAATAGATGGCCTTGAAGCAACCCGAATTATAAAATCAAATCTTAAAGAAAAAGATAAAACAATAAAAGTAATGGCGATGACTGCTTCTGTTTTAAGAAGTGAAGTAGACCGATGTTTTGATGCTGGTATGGATGCATTTATCTCAAAACCGTTTGACCCAGATGATTTATATCAAAAGATAATAAATTTAACTTGTGGTATGGAAGAAAGCGTATCTAATTAAATTAAGGTTACTCTTACTTTTCTCTTTTTTATATGAGTGTTGTTGATCATTTTTAAAACATGTTTGACTCGATCTGCTTTGACAGAAACAAAGGCACAATCTTGTTTTAGTTCAATCACACCGACTTGATCTTTTTTAAGATCTGCTTGCTTAAACAATACCCCTGCTATATCGCCTTTAGAAATTTTATCTTTTCGACCTCCCGAAATGAAAAGCGTCTTCCATTCTGAAGGATCGGGAATAGGAGCATCCGTAATATCTTCTGCTTCTAATTGCGGAATAAATTCTGGTAATTCTTCTTCGGTCCAGTGTAAAACGTAAGCGGTTCCATCATTATGCATCCGAGCGGTTCGACCATTTCGGTGTGTAAATTCCTGGCTACGATGTGGCAGGTGATAATGGATAATAAATTTAATCTCAGGAATATCGAGTCCTCGAGCTGCAAGGTCGGTAGCGATAATCAATTGATGCGTTCCATTTCTAAATTTGATCAAAGCTCGCTCTCGATCTATTTGTTCCAATCCACCATAGTAGGTACCATGGGGAATATTTTTTTCTAATAAAAATTCACTAATCCGCTGGATGCTATCTTTATAATTGCAAAAAATAATTCCAGGATTATTTCCTAAATGACAAAGCGCTTTAAAAAGCGTTTCCAGCTTATCTTTATCTGGAGACAGAATGGATTTAACTTCTAATTTGGCAATTCCTTCATCCAAATAATTGATGTACATCGGACTTTTCAAACCTACGAAACTAGGAATATCTACTTCTTCCGTTGCTGAGGTTAAAATCTTTTTCCTTACGCCTGACAATGCAGAAAGAATTTCTTGCATCTCTTCTTCGAAACCAACTTCCAATGATTTATCAAACTCATCGAGTATCACCGTATGGATGTATTCTGTCGGGAAATTTCCTTGTCTGAAATGATGCGCTACCCGCCCTGGAGTTCCTATCAAAATAGCTGGCCGAGTCGCTAAATCCATTTTATCTTTAGAAACTGTTCTTCCTCCGTAGACCGCATTGATCTTAAAACCAGCTCCCATATTTCTAGCGACTTGCTCGATTTGAATGGCCAACTCTCTCGAAGGAACTAAGATAAGGGCTTGCACTTCTTCACCTTTTGGTTCTAATTCTGAAATCAATGGCAAGAGAAAAGCCAGTGTTTTTCCTGTTCCTGTTGGAGAAAGGAGAACCACTTCTTCACTGACCTCTATCGCTAATTGAGCTTCTTCTTGCATCGGATTGAGCTTTTCAATGCCGAGTTTTCTTAAAATTGCTCCTTGATTTTTAATTGTCTTTGACATGAGCGCAAAGGTAGAGGTTTTAGTTCAATAAATATTCAAAATCCATTACTATCTATATTCATAGTTGGTTTACTATATTGTGCCTTTGCTTTGGAATGTTGTTGTAAATGTTTTAAAGAATTATGCTTCACGTTTTAATAAAGCGACTTTGATAAACACCAATGTCAGAATGGATTAAAAGAATAAATACTCCTGGAAGCAAATCGGAGGTGTCCAACTCCCAATGATTTGTTGTTTGATCAAACGCATTTCCTGTACTAGTCTGGATCAGTTTGCCATGCGTGTCAAATATTTCGAGGTGAGTAACAATTATCGGTTCTGCTTGATCAATTTCTATTGTCAGCTGATCTATTACGGGATTCGGAAAAAGCTGGATGTTTTTTAAGAATTGCATTTCTAGGTTCTGCGTACTAGTCATGGTACACAACTCTTCGATACAACCATCTTTGTCTGTTTTGATGACCCAGGCCCATGATTTGTCGGGACCTCCAAGAATCTCTTCCTTGAACCGCCCCACAGCAATAACACTCCCACTGGGTAAAATAATCGAACTAGCAAGACGATGGAACTCTGTAGGATTATCTAAAGTGGTTATCGTATCGCAACGAATCCATAGGCTATCACCCTGATCACTAACTTTATTTAAGCAACCTGGAAGGTAGAAAAAATCATCAAGCATAGTAGGGTTATAAGGTTCTGGTAATACCCAGGAACCGACTCCTATCCAGTCGCCAGAGGGAGATCGTTTCAAGTCAACTATTCGGTTATCATACCAGTAACTTTCTGCAACCTTGCGTTCCCATATTAAATTGAAATCATTATCTCGTTTTACAATTTTTGGAGCAGTGCCCCAATTCGACAAGTCAAAAGCTTGAAACTGGCGAGTACCATAAATCCAGCCTCCCTCATCTGTTCGTTGCAAACCAATAACCGCATCTCCTTCACAAGGTTCACCTACCCATTCCCATTGCACATCCCCTAAACTATCAATGGCGAAAATCCAATTTTGAGCACAGTTTACAGGACTAGGAACAGGAGGAGGTCCAGCCCCTCTCGAACAACCAATAACGAAACTATTTTCATGTTCCATCCATACGCTGCCCAAAGAATGGCTGTTGTTTGTCTCGCCATAAAACTCTTCCCATATGATATTTCCTTCAAGGTTAACTTTTTTTACAAAAATAGAACTCATTCCATTTGATAATTGCTTATCGCCAATAATTAGGTATCCTTCATTTACTTCGATTAGTTTTTTAGGTTGTGAAGTCCATATATTATCTGGGTGCGGATATTCTTTAAAGTAAAGTAAGTCACCATTTATATCCATTTTTAATAAAAAATAACTATCTCTATTGAATAAAGCACCAGTCATAAGATACCCACCATCTGAAGTGGTAATAAAGGAATAACCTATATTAAATACATATTGTCCAGCCATTGTGTCTAAATGAAGTTTGTAGTCCAATATGTTTCCAAGGGTATCCATTTTTACGAATAATGCTCCCCATTGGTTAGTGGTCAAATCTTTGGTTGTTCCAACAATAATTAACGTATCTTCTTTCGTGATGATATTATGAAAACTTGCCCCTGAATCAAAATCATAGGTTTTTGAAAAACCTGATTGACCAAGAATCACAAAAGGTATAAAAAAGAATAAAAGAAATAATTTACAACTCTTCATAACTATAAACTTTCTATTAACTGATAAAAGTAAATACCATCGACAAGATTAGTCGTCTGTCAGTTTACTTTTCCCTGCCATTTTGCCAATTGTTTTCAACATATTTTTCAATCAGCAATTCTAACAACTCGACTTGCTTTTTGGATTGTCCAAATAGCCAACTTTTTTTATGAAAATAAACTTTTTTAATAATCCCCTGACTGGTCTTATATTCAATTTCGACCCATTTGCTGAAGTCTATTCCATTTAGGCTAATTAATTTTAAAGATAAGATTTCAAACATCAAAAACTCATGAATACTTCCATTAAACAGGATACTCTTTTCTTTTAAAATAAGCGTCCCAGTATCACCTAAATGACTCACTTTTATAAGAACAGGTACATCTGAAGAAGGTAAAAATCTTACCCGCTTAATTTGGAGTTCACCGTTTTTATTTTCTATTAGGCTCATGATTTTATTGCTTTACTTCGAATCAGATTTGAGCGGTATTAAGATGACCATTTAGAGTTTAATGTTATTGAGCTTGAACGTTATTCGGTTTTCGGGCTCTCCTAATGCCGAATACCGAATACCTAATTGTATTTTAATACCCTGATGCATTATTACTTAATCACCGTAACCTTAGAGATCTTTTTATTTTCGATTACAAAAATCAACACCATCGTAATCGCTTGAGTTAACCCTTTGCGACCAGTGATGCTTTCATGTTCGATCACGACATTATTGTGAACGATTCTTTTTAATGTAGTGGAATGTAAATTTGGAGAAGCATCAAATAAATCTTGATAAAAATTTCGGCAAGCTTCTTTGCCTTCCATAGTCAATGTATGATCCCCGTAGTTATAGAATTCCACATCGTCGCTGAATAAAGAAATGTAGGTTTCCATATCTCGACTGTTGTAGGCTTCTAATTGTTTTTGAACGATTTCTTCTGGGCTGAGATCTGAGTTTGAATTCATATTTATAAATTCTCTTTATTTAGCGTTGTTGCATGAACAAATAATTGTAAATATTCGACTAAATTATCGCATAAAATGTGGTTGGTGACAACACCAAACCACGGCTACAGCCATTGTTGGTGTTGTCACCAACGCGATTCCAAAGAATATTTGTTTATACAACAACACCATACCAAATATACACAATGAAAATTAAGAGCTTGTTTAAATTTCATACTTTGGCCTACCGACGCCAAATTTTACTTCATACTGCGTTACTCATCAGTCACGTAACAATGGTTATGTTCCTTCTTCATGCCTTGTCTGAAATAAAATTTGTCTGTCGTCGCCTCAAAAACGATTTTTAAACAAGCTCTAATCGCAAAAAATTAATTACTTTGCGAA
>CAKZTD010000202.1 GCA_937921595.1 uncultured Saprospiraceae bacterium | reverse complement strand
TCCTGCATTTTCTAATGTCCGGATATCGCGATACACCGTACGGAGACTTACTTCAAAACGATCTGCAATAGCTTGAGCTTTGACAACTTTCTTAGATTGTAATTGGATGAGAATTGCGGTGACTCGGTCGAATTTATTCATGCGTTTAACTAGTGAGTGACTAAAAGAATGAGTGAATGCCCTTCCAAAATGTAAAAATAAACTAAGGACTCAAAAATCTCGACTTATATTTCTTTTATTTTCTAAAAACAAAAATGGATTTCAAACTTTCATTCAAAATCCATTTTTTATGGTTTTATTTTTTTGAAAATTGCCTACTTATAATGTGTAAATGTTTAATATTTTAGACTCCGCATATAAGCGATACTCTTTGGAACTTGTTGAACCACTGCAGAACTTTCATCTTCGATAAAATAATGAGCTATTCCAATCTTTCGAGCTTCGATTAAAATTCCTCTCATATCTAATTCTCCTGTTCCAAGTGGAACATTATATTCTACATCTGTTCCTCCAGTCAGGTCTTTTTTAATTCCTTTTTTCATATCTTTTAAATGAAGGAGCTTCCAACGTTTTCCATATTCTTTCAATAATCCAACTGGATCTCCTCCTCCAAACTGCACCCAAAAAGTATCCATTTCGAAAGAGACGTATTTCTCATTTGTATTTTTAATGATATAGTCTAGCAAGGTTCCTCCCTTGTAACTTTGAAATTCGTAGCCATGTGGATGATAGCAAAAAATCAAACCATTTTCACTTAGCACTTTGCCTGCGGCATTGAAAACTCGGATCGCACGATCAGCGTCAGCGAGCGAAAAATTACCTCGATTTTCATGAGGAATCCAGGCACACATCACATATTTGGAACCTAAGGCTTTTGCTGATTCAACAATAGACATCGGATCTTTTTCGAGTTTATCAAAACTAGCTCCGGTCGATGGAATCGTAATTCCTCTGGCATCACAAAGCTTCTTATATTCTTCTGGTGGAATGGCTCCTGAACCTCCTTCGATTTCTTTTATTCCCATTTTCTGAATACGGTCTAGTGTTCCAGGAATGTCTTTGGGGAAATAATTTCTAAAGGAATAGGCTTGAACGCCTACTGGAGCAGTGAAGATGGCTTCTCCTGTTTTTCCAATTTTAGATTTTGTGGAACAGGATAAAAGGACTAAAAAAAGTGTGCTAAAAAGTAGTAATAGGTTTTTCATTGTGGTAATTGTTGATACAGTCTAAATGTAATATTTTTTATTTAGGTCGTCCTAAAAAATCATGTATAATCTATTAAAAGGATTCAGTAAATAATTTACAAATGAGTTTATTATCACCACATAAGTCATATAAGAACACATAAGAGAATCTATTTTTTCTTCGAAAAATTTAAGGAGTCTATCATTGTGTTTTTACAATATTAGTATTTAATCAATTTTTCTGTAATCATGATATGATCAGATTTTACTTTTAAAATATAAACTGCTGAAGGGTATCCACTTAAATTAATTTTGGTTTTTAAACCTACATTAAAATCTTCAAATAGCAGATGTCCTTGGAGATCGAAAAGTTGAAGGTGATCTATTTCTTTTTCAAATGAAAGATCAACCCAATCGCTACTTGGATTCGGACTTATGGAATAATTTGTTTTTGAAACGATCTCATTGTTGCTGGTCGACATTGCTTGATCGAAGCCAAGATGATAAGTATAAGCATCATATTCACCAAAGCCGTAAGCAAAAGCCAAGACGCCATCTGGGGCATCCAGTGAGGAAGTACCAGTTGTCAATTCAACTTCGGCATAGCTATAGGAAGGATTATCCGGAAAGGAAATAAAGTTAACTGGATTACCGTCGATAGAAACGGTAGCGGTATTTTCTGTTTCAGTCAAGAGTGTCAAACAGCGTTTTGAAAACATCATCATGTTGTCTCCAAAACCTAATAGATTTTCAAAATTCATCGTTTTTATTCGATTTCCAATTGGACAAAGTTGCAACATATTCGGGTCTCCTAGTTGACTATCATTGCAAGAAAGAGATGGATTAAATTGAGTAACCATAACACCTTTTGTAGCATCTAGAATTTGTGGAATTGCTGAACTGGTTTGAACAAACGCTCCTTTTTGTAAGCTGGTATAAAAACTTCCATTGAGGGAAATATCAGTATCATCTTCGGTAGCTAATATTTTAAAAACTGATTCACCTTGATCTTTAAAAGGAATCAATGCATAGGAATTGGCTGCTGCTGAGACCGGATATATTTGATCATACAAATGATTATCCGCAGGTTCTGAGCAATTTATATAACCTTTTAATGCACCTCCAAAAACGGCTATTTTTTGATCACTATTCGTCGTTATTTGAGTACCAGTAAGATCGCCTGATGCTTGAACCTGATAACTTTGACCAGCATTCAATATGATAGTAAAAGGAATATCAGCTGGCCTTAAACCAAAGGTTAAACTCGAGGGAATGATTTCTACTTCTGTATCGTCTTCGGTTGCTACAATCACAAATGAAGAAGGAGAACTTATGGTATTATTAAAATCCTTAGCTGCTGATACGATGTATTCGTTTCCTAAAGCTGGAGTCGGTAAAACAAGAGTCGCTTCGGAAAAGTATATGCGGTAGTGTACAGCGAAAATATTGGTTGCTGTTTCGGTGGTAATTTTTAACCCTAAGTTTTCAACATCTTCTGAGCCTTCTGCATAAAAAAGTGCAGGTGGAAGGACATATTCGGTTACTTCATTTGCTTCATAATCGAACACCAATGATAAGCCTGTTGCTGGAGCTTCGATCGTTGCGGTGCCTGAGTTTTCAGCAGAAATAAAAATCGAAAATTGAGGATCTCCGTTAAAAACTAGTTCAAGATTTTCCATATAGGTCAACCAGAATTCTGTTCCTTTGGTGCCGAAGTCTTGGGCGTTTAATTGGGTATTTAAAAATAAGACGAGAAGTAGTGTTAGTTTTTTCATTATTATGGCTTTTATATTTAAATATACAAACTTATGGAAGTTGGTTGCCTGTCGGGAAAAGATAATTGCTTTTTTGGAAAGTGGTGGTCAAATATGGTGGGTTTTATTTTTAAAATTGTTGTTTTTGTTTTTGTTAGTATGTGTGTGTTTTTGAACCACATAAGTCACATAAGGGCACATTAGTAGTTTAAATTTTCTTTGAAAATTTGAAGGTGGTTTGTGGCGGTAGTTGGTGGGTCGTGATGGTTTGTGGTGAGAGGTAGGAAATTGAATGAGAAAGGGATCAAGCACTGTGTACTTGATCCCTTTTATATTTTCAATTGTTCGCTTTTATTTAAATCATTAAAGCGCTTTCATCATATCTTGTCGACGTTGAGAAAATTGGAAAGCTTCCAACATCGTTATTGATAATGCTTCTTCCAAATTACCATATGCTTTATCGTAATCTTTCTGACTTCTTCGGATTACTTCATGCGCTTCTTCGCGACCATAAACGTGGGTGATTTCACATTTCTGTTTTTCACCTGGTAATTGCTTATATGTCAAAAAGTAATGCTGTAATCTATTTAAAATAGTTTCAGGAAGATCTTTCACGTCATTCCATGCACCATAAACTTCATCACTTTTTAGTACGGCGATAATTTTATCATCCGCTTCTCCTCCGTCGATCATTCTAAAACCTCCGATTGGAATAGCATGTACGATGATGTTACCATGAGTTACTTCACGCTCTGTCAAAACGCAAATATCTAAAGGATCATCATCACCTTCTATACCTTCTCTTCCTGTCTTCTCCATGCAATAAGCTGCAACCTCATCTTTGCAAAGTGTTTGAGGTACAAAGCCATATAAAGCAGGTACAATATTTGAAAATTTCTGTGGTCGATCTATCTTAAGGTATCCTGTTGTTTTATCAACTTCATATTTTACCGTATCCGAAGGAATAACTTCGATAAACGAGGTTACTTGCTCTGGGCATTTTTCACCAATTTCGATACCATGCCATGGATGAGATTTGTATCTCAATCCAATCATCTTCCATAATTTGTTAAAGGACTCTTTATCCATTCTACTACTATTTAAATTAATTTAAGTTTGCTTTATTGAGACGGTTGATTTTCTAAAAAGACACATTGTCTTTTATCTTACCATCTTTTATAATTCAATCAACAAATATACGGCATTTTAGGCTTTAATGTTGCCTTATGAAGCCTTAAGAGAAGGTTAAGACTTTGAGAATGGACTTTTATTTGGTGATTTACTGGAGAAGCAAATATTATCTTTGGAATATTGATTTGAATAGAATTTTGATATGTAATGAATCTATATTTTTTTTCAGATGTGTTAAATCCTGGAAAATCCTATAAAGAAAATCTATAGATTTACTTTAATATAAAAAAGAAGCTTTAAAATTTTAATCTTGATTTTGTTAAATTTTCGAGGATTGGAGGCTACTATAATGAGGAATTCGTTTTTTTCTTTAATAAAACCAAAACACCTAATTGGAGTACTCGATTTTTATAATTTTCTGTAATGGTGTGATTGTATTTTAGTTGAAGCTTCAGCTTTTCTTTAAAATCATATTCAAAACCTCCAATAAAATAAATATCAAAATGATCTAAATAAACATCTCGAACTGGATTTCTGGGTATAACTCTTTCACCAAATAAATATCCACAACCAAAGCCTCCAATAAAGTTCATTTTTTTATAAAGACCAGATTTAGTCAATAGTTGAGCATCTAAATAATTACTAATTATTTTTTCATATTCTACATCTACTCGATAGCTTAATTGTTTGTATCCTTTTCCAGAATACAAAATATTGAGTTCAAAGCCTAAATCTTTATTTAATCGATATTGGTTCGAGATCCCTAAAAAAGAACTAAAGGCTGGTTTAGGTTTAACTCCTGAAATGTTTTTATTAGTTGAATAATTTGTACCGACGATAAATCCAAAATTGTATTGAGCAG
>CAKZTD010000201.1 GCA_937921595.1 uncultured Saprospiraceae bacterium | reverse complement strand
ATCATGAAAGACAAACGGGTTGCCAGAATTTGGTTGATCAAATCTGATGGTACGGAGCATCAAAAATTGAGTAGCATGGATGTCAGTGAATCTAAGCCTAGATGGTCACCTGACGGGAGCCGAATTGCATTTGTTGCTTCGACGGAGGCTGGAAGTGAATTATTCGTTTACTGGATGAAAACTGGAAAGATTGCTCGGCTTTCTCAATTGGAAAATTCTCCTGGTAATCTTAGTTGGTCACCGGATGGTAAGCATATCGCTTTTACAAAATTCGTCAATGGTTCGGAATTGTCACTAGTTAAAGGTCCGAAAAAGCCTAAGGGTGCTGAATGGGCAGAAAAGCCTCGAGTGACTACTCGTTTCAAACATGAGCGAGATGGCTCAGGAAAAATGAAACCTGGATTTACGCATATTTTTGTAATTCCTTCAGAAGGTGGTTCTGCTCGTCAGTTGACCAAAGGAGGTTTTAATCATGGTGCGCCGACTTGGTCGAAAGATGGACAGCATTTGTTTTTCTCTGCAAATCTAAATGAAGATTGGGAACATGATTTTCGAAATTCAGAATTATATAAAGTTGACATCACCGGAAAAGCATTGACGACATTGACCGATCGGAAAGGTCCAGATTATGGGATTGCTATTTCTCCGAATGGAAAACAGTTGGCTTACTTGGGCTATGATGATAAAATTCAAACGTATCAATTGACGAAATTGTATACGATAGATACTGATGGAAGAAACAAAAAGGAGGTCAAACTTAACCTTGATCGTTCCGTCGACAATCCTGTTTGGGCGAACGACGGCAAAGGGATTTACTTTCAATATGATGACAAAGGAAATACCAAAATCGGATATACTGCATTGGATGGAAAAACGAAAAAACTAACAGACAATGTTGGCGGAACCGGAGTTGCTCGACCTTATGGCGGCGGATCTTTTTCACTAGCAAATAACGGCACGATTGCTTTTACTTTTACGACCCCAAAGCATCCTTCTGAATTGGCTATTATCAAAAATGGAAAATCAAAAATGGTGATGTCTTTGAATGATGATTTATTGAAGCATCGGACGCTTGGTGAGGTGGAAGAGATTTGGTACAAATCTACTTTTGATGGACGTGATGTTCAGGGATGGATTGTCAAACCTCCATTTTTTGATGCCAATAAAAAGTATCCAATGTTGGTAGAAAATCATGGTGGCCCGATTGCAAATTATGGCGATCGATTTTCTCCGGAAATGCAATTGTACGCAACGGGTGGTTATGTTGTTTTTTATCCAAATCCAAGAGGAAGTACAAGTTATGGAGAAGAGTTTGGAAATTTATTGTACCATAATTATCCGGGTGAAGATTATAATGATGTGATGGATGGTGTGGATGCAGTTTTAAAATTGGGTTATACGACCGAGGATAGTCTTTTTGTAACAGGCGGTAGTGCTGGTGGAATTATGACGGCTTGGATGATTGGAAAAAATAATCGTTTTCGATCGGCAGCAGTGATCAAACCAGTCATGAATTGGATCAGTAAAACTTTGACTGCTGATAATTATTATGGCTACGCTCATTCTCGTTATCCGGGACAGCCTTGGGAAAACTATCAGGATTATTGGAAATTTTCTCCGATCTCTTTGGTTGGAAATATTGAAACACCAACGCTGGTTATGGTCGGGTTAAAGGATCTTCGAACGCCACTTTCTGAAGCTAAACAATTGTATCATGCTTTGAAAATTCGGAAGATTGATACGGCGCTGATTGAGATGCCTGGGGCTTCGCATTTTATTGCTAATCGGCCTAGTCAGTTGATTGCGAAGGTGGAGTATATTATGGCTTGGTTTGATCGAGAGAGAAAATGAGGGATAGATTTCGATGAATCGAAATAGGGATAGATCGTTCTGCGAACGATAGTGATGAGGGATAGATTCGCTATGCGAATAGTGAAAGGAATGAGGAGTGAGGAGGGGCTAATAAGCTGCATTATAGAGGCTCGATGAATAAAGAGTTAGACTTGCTAGGAGAAGGCAAAAAAGAAAAATTCGGCTGAATAATTTTAGACTAAATCTATACTCTAAGGGTTCATCTCTTTTTGTTATAAAACGATAAAGGAGATAAATGCATAATGCCATTCCTAAGATCATGGAAACGTTCATAACCTTTTGAGCACCTGGCCAGCTTTCAAAGGTAAATAAGATTCCGATAACACCAACACTCATTACGATTGCCCATAATTCTGCGATAATGATGTCCAATATTTTGAACTTAGAAGCTTTAAAAAAGTACCAGGACAATAATAAATACCAAAGTGGAAAAGCTATAAAAATGACAATCCTTGAGTCCAAATCACTTGGTCCAAATAAAACCGCCAAACAAGGGATCACTTCTAAAACAATAGCTAAAGGTCTAACTGATTTCTCCTTTTCAGGTTCGTCTTCTAGATCGTCGAGGATGGAGTTTTGATTCATTTTTTATTAAGGCTTTATACCTTTTAAGTTTAGTAAACTAGATTAAATGATCCTCAATTGCCATTTCAAATGATTGATTATAAAGTCGATCTTCCCACTCTGAGACTTTACGAACGATGAGAACAATAAGTACCAAAGTCACCATTGAAAAACCGTCTCCTATCATAGTCAACAAAGCACTCATTTGATAATCTTCAATGTTGGTAGCATTCAGGACCATTCTAGCTGCTATCTGATCCACAAACCCACCGAGAATCCATGAGCCCCACCAAACACCAATTAACGTCTTGGGTTCTGGCACCGGTACATTGATATGCTCCTGCGTATACACCCAAATGTCTTCCATAATTTTATAGGGCCGAAATAAATTTACAATAGGAACAAACCAAGCTCCAGCTGCCCAACCTTCTGTTTCCACAAGTGGCTTTCCTCCTAGTGTGTGTAAATTAAAATAAGATCTTCTAAACCACATAATAAAAAATACAGCAGCAAGTACGGTCATGCCAACTTGAACAATCGCTAATATTCCTTGCCGCATATCATTAGCATCTCCTTCTTCTGTTGAAAAATATTCTTTTTGCAAAAGGTTATATTCCATAAGATCAGAAATGATCAAAATGACATACATAGCCATCATGATGTAAAAAATATTGAGGATCCATTTTGCTCTCTCGCGATTATCTCTTAATTCCATAAGATGTTATTTTTATCTCACCAAAAACTTCCCACCATGCATCACTCGATTTCGGCCAGTAGGTGTAATTATAAAATAATGCAACCCTGGTTCTAGCTTTATTTTTTCTTTAAAATCGAAGCTGTACAGCCATTTATTATTTTCATCTCTTTCTGTAGTTTCTTTCACATAAGGCAAGTCTAATATTTGGACCGTTTTTCTTTTTTGAAAAGAAATCTGGTCATTGATGCAGATTTCAACAGAGAGGCCTGTATGCTTTTCGAATTGAGTTTTTGAAAAAGCCGTTCCGCTTAGGTCAAGTTCGATTTCGCCATTTTCCAAATTATAGGTTGGCGTCGTTTTTTGTTTATTAAAATGAAAATCGAAATCATTTGGATTTTTAGTACTTTTTAAAACTACTTCAAAATCCGCATGTGGATAAAATGGATCGACAGATTCTAACTTTGGATTGTCTTCCGAGTATTGAGCTTGGTATGAATTATTTTTTGGTGTTTCAAAACCTGCTCCATCGTAAACTTCAGTCGTTTGATTGATTGGTTCTTCCTGAGTTTCTGGACCTTTTTTTAAAGCCGACCAAAATCCAACGATTAGCCCTAGCACCAAAACAATCCATATAATTGGTGAACTACTTTTATTTGTATTATTCATTATTTATTTTTCCTTTTTATAAAAACCTGTTCAAACAAAACCATCACCCATTCCTCTTTTATTCTTTTCCTTTTTGAGCTCCTCATTTGCCCATTTTAGAAATTTGGAATCTAGCTTTGCATATTCTTCTGAATAGCCACAATTTACACAAAAGTAACGGTCAAGGACGGTACTTACCAAGCCCCATTTTGTAGTTGCTCCGATGGAGTATTGATTATAAGATTTGCCTTCGTAAACGATGATTTTTGTAGAGTCGCATTTTGGACAGTGATTTGTTGTTTTCATTTTTTTTATTTTTTTTGACACTTGATCTTGACTTCGCTCGATCTGACAATGTCTACGAAGCTCACGAAATTTTGATTATTGATTATTGACTTCTTGAGAACTTGAATACTTTCTTTAGACACGGATTCTCACGGATTGTTACACGGATTATCACAGAAGGGTAACTTTCAAAAGGGTAACTTTCCTAGGTCTACGTTTCCGCCGGAAATAATGATGCCGATTTTTTTATTTTTAAAATTATCTTTTTCTCTGAGTAATGCAGCAAAGGGTACAGCGCAAGAAGGTTCGATGATAATTTTCATTCGTTCCCAGATCAGCCGCATCGCTGCGATGATTTCTACTTCTTCTACTCGGATAATTCGATCCACGTATTTTTGAATGATCGGAAAATTGATATTTCCTAAATTTGTCCGCAATCCATCCGCTACGGTATTTGCCGTTTCATTGGATTCTATTTCCCCACTTTGCAAAGAACGAAAAGCATCATCTGCTTCAAATGGTTCACCTCCTATGGTCTTACAATTTTTTCCAAAAAAGTAAGCAGCTAGAGCAGTACCGGCAACCAAACCTCCGCCTCCTACTGGAGTTAAAATATAATCCAAATCTGGTTGTTCTTCTAATAACTCCATCGCTGCAGTAGCATTGCCCAATATCACATCCTTATCATTTGATGGATGCAAAAAAGTAGCTCCTTTTTCATCGCGAATTCGATCCGCATTCCCTTGTCGATCTTCTAGGGTTGGTGGACAAATGGTGATCTCTCCTCCGTAACCTTTGACTGCTGCTTTCTTGACTTCAGGAGCAGTGGATGGCATGACGATGTAAGCTGGAACACCTATAGTTTTTGCAGAAAGGGAAACCGCTTGTGCGAAATTACCTGAAGAATGAGTAACCACTCCTTTTTGCTGGTCTTCTTTACTTAGATTTAGTATGGCATTGATCGCTCCTCGCATTTTGAAAGCTCCCATCCGTTGAAAGTTTTCGCATTTAAAATATATTTCTGCTCCGGCGATTCCGTTGATTTGTTGGGAGCTCATTACGGGGGTTCTGTGGACAAGTTTTTGGATTCGCTGTTGGGTTTGGAGTAGGTCTTCTTTTGTCATGGCTTATTTTTGTTTGACCTCTTTGAGGTCATTGATGTTATTTTTATTTGACTTCTCCGAAGTCATGGATAAATTTATCTGATGCAAAATAGATAAGGTTCATCATCACATTTCAAGGTCGTAGCGCATTTCGATGACACCGGTGGGATAGGATTTTGATTCTATTAATTTTAGCGTGGATACCTTTGCTTCTTTATTGAAAAGCGGTATTCCATCTCCAAGGATTACTGGCATTACATGGACGATTACTTGATCAATTAAGCCATTATTCAACAATAAAGTGTTGATCGCTCCTCCGCCAATTAACCAGATGTCTTTTCCTTCGGATTCTTTTAAATTGTGAAGGGTTTCAATAGGATCTTTAGAAATAAATTCTACGTTTTCATCTTTGGTCAACGCTTCATTTCTGGTCAACACATAGTTGGCTTTGCCATTATAAGGAAATGGTACATCGAAGCCTAAAACCTGTTGATAGGTTTTATTTCCCATGATTGTTGTATCTATTCCATCATAAAAATCAAAATAGCCATAATCTAATTGATCAGGGTTTGGCAATTCTTCAAGCCAATCGACGCTACCATCGGCTTTAGCGATCATACCATCGAGACTAGTAGCAGCGTAGACAATTATTTTTTTCATAGTAGTCAAAGATATGAAATGAGTATAGGAGTAATTAAGAACCTGTCCAAAATTTATCCTTCGGGCTGCAAAATTACACTTTAAGAACCTGATTTCGCATTTTTGTATTCCCATAGCTAAGGCTATGAAAAGGCAAAAACACTTCTTCAGAACCTTAAATTGAGTTTTTTCGCCATCGAAAACAAAGTTTGGACAGGTTCTAAGTATATTTATATTTTTTTTAAAATAAAAACCCTCAAACTATATGTCTCTAAAGTACAATTCGAAATTTGATTTCATTTCAAAAGTTGTTGATCATTATGACAACTTGAAATATGCTTTGTTAGAATCTCAAACTTTTAATCCCGAAACTTACGGTTTCCCTAACTTCTATTACAAAGTGATGGAAACCGATCAACTTCGAGTCGATGCTTATAAAAATGCTTATAAGAAATATCGAGGTATGAAAAATAAAGTAGTTTGTGAGATTGGAGTTGGAACGCTTGCCTTGACAAAGCATTATTTGGATGATGTCAAAAAAGCGTATTTGATTGAAAGCAATCCTAATGTGATTCCTTTTGTAAAAAAAGAATTAAAGAAAAATGGTTGGGATAAAAAAGTGGTCCTGATTCATGGTGATGCACTGAAGGTAGAACTCCCAGAAAAGGTCGATTATATTATTGGTGAATTGATGAGTATCTTTTGTGCGAATGAATATCAGGTTCAGATTTTCAAACATATGCGGAAGTTTCTAAAACCTAATGGAAAATTACTTCCTGAAAAGATCATCAACCTCGCTCAACTTTGCTATGCAGAATTTGACAAAGAACATCCTCATTATCCTTTGTTCTTCACTAGACATTTACCGGAACAGTTTACGACACAAAAAACCATTAACACGATTAATCTTTATAAAGAAAGTAAACTTCGTATTCAGAAGAAAACAAAATTTAAACCTTTATTGAGTGGAACGGTCAATGGTGTGTATCTGCATTCTTTTATTCAGGTGGCTGAAGGTGCTAACTTTACGGGAACAGATAGTCTCATGCCTCCGACTGTCGTAAAACTTCGACGTCCAGTGAAAGTTAAAGCTGGTGAAACCGTAACCTTAAATTCGGATTATCATTATGGAACGAATTTGAATGAGGCGAAGTTTTGGGTAACTAAGTGAGCAAATTAGCAAGCCAACAAGTTAACAGTGGTGGCTCCACCACTGTTAACTTATGGCTTAATCTCTTGTTTACTTTTCCACATTTATATCAAATCCAATAATATCTCGCCAGCCTTCTCCCCTCTTTGGATCAGCAATATGAAATGGTGAAACGTGATGCCACAGATCCGTACCATAGGTCAGTTCATCACCAGAGTCAGCCTGAAATACAAACTCCCCTGGCTTTAAGGTATGTCTAAAAATGATCTCTTTTTTACCGTTTTTTAATTCTTCGATGACTTGAGTTTGACCTCCTTTGAGATTGAAGCGATTATAAACCAATGCTGAAACTATATAGTCTGCACCATCTTCATGTGCTCCTTCCGGAGAGTTATCACCTGGACTTGCCGAAGTTGCTTTGACACTCATAAAATGTGCCGTCATACTTAGCTTAGAAACTTTCAAATTAACCTTCGCTCTGACCTCTTGTACCACCTTAAAAATGGCTTTCATAAAGTCATAGAAAAACTCATTTTCCACATGACTTGCAGGAGCTTCTTCAAAGACTCTAGGTAGTGAACGGATATCTTCCGAAGCTACTCCTTGAGCAAATTGCGGAACTTTGACTCGCTTGATACTGATTCCTCTTTTGATTTCTTTCAATTCAAATTTTGAAACAGATCGTCGACGCCAAGGTTGAATCTTTTCAAATTCTGCTCGTTTCTTTTTACTAAGTTGGCTAATCCATTTTCGGTAACTGCGTTTATCTTTTTTTCCAATGTAGAAATCGGGAAGTCTGCTTTCCAAGATCGTTTTGTCTTTTGGAAAAGCTTTTATCAAAAATTCTACTTGCAATCGGCGAACATCATAAGGATCCCAAGCTAGGTCTTTTGAAAGCGATCTAAAGTATTTTAAAAAAGCATTTGTATCAATACCGAGATGATCTAAATTGCTTACTAGAATCGGAGATTTTATTTTTCGTCCAAGAGTTTGAGAAATGGAGAATTCCGTGATAGGGAGAAGTGATTTATTTGGCATTTTATTTTAATGTTCGTGATAGGAAAATCTCTCCAGAATTTATCTTTCGGGCTGCAAAACCCCACTTTAAGAACCTGATTTCGCCTTTTTGTATTCCTTTAGCAAAGGCTATAAAAAGATAAAAACGCTTCTTCAGAACCTTAAATTGAGTTTTTTCGCCATGGAAAACAACGTTTGGGTTGATTCTAAAAATCAAAATCTAGTATCGATATTTGCTTCATATTAGCTCACCAATCCTTGAAGCTCCTAATCTGTGCTCAATGAGCGAATACTATTCAGTAGGCTCAATGTAAACAAATACCTCGAAAATCACAAAAATTGGCTTGCTGCACGATCGAACCTAAAGGCCATGAATATCAAATGATTAGGCCTTTTTTTTGATAATCTGTAAACTAATTAAAAATTTATCTACCAAAACATTTCGACAAGTGAAAATAAGACGTAACTTTGCGGATTATTTCTAACGAACGGAGTAGACTTATTAACATTTATATTGAGAAGGATTGGACTAAATTATATTGGGTCTGTTTTTTAAGATTCCCCAAATTTTTCAACACAATTTCCCCACCGAGGCGGGCAGACTTACAGTCAATTGTTTATGAAAATTTCAGAATATCAAACAGATTAAACATAATTCTTTATGTCTACTTATTCTAAAAATCTAAAATCGAAGAGCGTCTAATATGGAGCAACAGGAACCAGAAAAAAAAGAAGAAAAGAAAGGTAAAGAATTATATAATTATCAAAGAGCTGATTTGAAGCAGATTTTTGATCGCTTCGAAACTTGTCCTCATAATTTCAATTTGCTATACCAACTTCCTACTGGTGGTGGAAAAACAGTAGTTTTTTCGGAAATTACTCGTCAATATATTAAGCAAAAGAATAAGAAGGTATTGATTTTGACTCATAGAATCGAGTTGAGCCGACAGACTTCTAACATGTTGACAGAGTTTGGTGTCAACAATAAGGTCATCAATAGCCAAGTAAAAGAGTTGCCAGATCAGGACGACTATGGTTGTTTTGTGGCAATGGTGGAAACATTGAACAATAGATTGAACGACAATATCTTCACACTTGAGGATGTCGGTCTAGTGATTATTGATGAAGCGCATTATAATTCTTTTAGAAAACTATTTAAGTTTTTTGAAAACTGTTTCATTCTTGGTGTAACTGCAACGCCATTGAGTTCGAACATCAAACTTCCGATGAAGGATATTTATCAGGAGTTAATCGTTGGAAGCTCTATTGAGTTTTTGATCGAAAATAGTTTTTTGGCGAAAGCCGTTACCTATAGTTATGATGTTGGATTAAGTGGTTTATTGAAAGTCGGTATCAATGGAGATTATACGGTAAAATCTTCTGAGGATTTATATAATAGTTTGGGGATGCAGAACAAACTGCTCACCGCTTACAATCAAAGAGCAAAAGGTAAAAAGACTTTGATTTTTAATAATGGAATCAATACTTCGCGACAAGTATATGAAACCTTTACTGCTGCCGGTTATGATATTCGTCACCTTGACAATACCAATACTAAACAACAGCGAAAAGAAATTTTGGAATGGTTTAAAACCAAACCAGGAGCGATCCTAACTTCCGTGAGTATCTTGACTACTGGATTTGATGAACCGACGATTGAGACGATTGTTCTAAATCGGGCAACTCGATCTTTAAGTTTGTATTTTCAGATGATTGGTCGTGGTTCGCGGGTTCTACCTAACAAACCAAATTTTGATGTAATCGATCTTGGTAATAATTTGGCTCGTTTTGGTTTATGGTCTGCAGAAGTTGATTGGCCGAAAATTTTCCGATCACCACATTACTTCCTTGAAAATATTATCAGTGATGATGAGATCGAACGTAAGTTCAAATACCTCATGCCGGATGAAATTCAGAAAGAGTTTGCTAATTCTGAAACGGTTGAATTCGATATCAATGCAGAAAATGAAAGAGTGATTGCAGCAGGTTTAAAAACCTCTGTTATTCTCGATAAATCTATGGATCAACATTTTCAAATGATTGTTGAAAATACAGATGATTTTGCAAAAGCACTGGAGTTGCTTCGACTGATTGAAGAAGATATTGCGGATCGAGTGAGACGATATTCTTATTGCATTACCAATAGTACACGGAATTACCGAGAGTGGGTATTACAAGATTATAAGAAAAAATTGCGGACGCGGATTATTCAAGAGTTTTAATCAAATTGACAAAAGGTCATTTGTCAGATAGTCAAGGAGCTTAAGTTCTTTGACTATTTGTTTTTTAGACGGAAAGGAAAAACTGAAATATACGCTGAACTAAAACAGTGATTTTATGTTTAGTGTTTATTAAATTATTAGACGGAAAGATCAATCAGTTATTTTTATTCCGTCACTCAATACAGACAAAACGTAAAACAAGATGACACATCAAAATTCAAGACTCCTTGCTCTAGGAGCGATGATCACTATGCTTATTCTTTATTTTTTGACCGCATTTGGAATGATGGGTGACAATCCTGTTGGACAAACGGCAACTTACGAAGATCCTCTGCTTGTTCCTGCGCCTTATGCTTTTGCGATATGGTCGGTGATTTATACTGGTTTGATTGCTTTTCCAATCTATCAGTTGGTCAAGAAAAAATCGGATCATGAGCTTTGGAAATCAGTCCGGGTTTGGTTTGCTTTGAACGTAGTGGCTAATGGCCTATGGTTGGTTTTTGCTTCTTATAATTGGCTGTGGATGTGTTTAGCGGTGATTGTTTTCATGTTGATTTCTTTGTATAAAATCAATGAGCTTTTGATACAGATAAAAGCGGAAGGAGCTTCGGTAAATTTCTGGGGAGAACGATTGGTTTTCAGTTTGTATTTTGCGTGGATTACTTTAGCAACAGCGTTGAATGTAAGTGCGGCTTTATCGTTTTATGAATGGGATGGTTTTGGAATATCTGATGTAAATTGGACGATTATCATTATACCGATTGTTGCTTTGATTGCTGGCACTGTGGTTTGGAAGTATAAAGATATAGGATATGCAGCGGTGGTTATTTGGGCTTTTGTGGCTTTGATTGTAAAACATTGGGAGGTATATCCGATTCTAGCTTATATGTCGATTGGTGTGGTTGTTTTGTTTGCCTTACTGATGGTGATGTCGAGAAATGCGAGGGTTCAGGGAGTTTGATTTCTGGACAAAGAGAATATTGAGCAAAAATACTCATTCACCGCTATTATAATGTTCTTCAAATTTTTCTAGAAGAGGTTTCTTTTTAAAAAAGGTTTTGATTCTGCTAAAGTTTTGTATGATTACGCTGAAGCACAACAAACCATCATTGCCTGTCTGGATTTGGAGCTCGCTACTTACTGATCCATTTTCTTCTACAAGTCCCCATAAATTAATTTTTGAAATTTCATGGATTTGAAACCCGATGCTTCTTAATCTTTGATTTCGATTGCAATGAAATAAAAAACCGTTTTTCATTAATTCAAAATTCACAAAAGAAATTTCATTTTCGGCAAGCTCATTAAGTTCATCAAAATATGGAATTCCACTTTCATAAATTACTTTTGGTGATCCAATACCATCCATTTTAAATCGTTCTAAAAAACCGTACTTACCACCGTAGTAAGCCAAATCAGATGCGATTAATTCTCCTTTGTTATTTAAAATTATTTTCTTCAAATCAATAAAATTTCCCGGTATTCATATCTCTTTGGATTTCATCATGGGGTTTTACAATCCCATGCATACTTATAAACACTCCTTGGTTTAAAAGGTTGACAGTAGCGATAGCCGAACCAATGTTGATGGGTGCTTCAGAATTTGAAAACCGTTCAGGAAGCATCGCCCCAGTGATGATGATCAATTTATCTTTGATTTGCTCGGCAAGGATCCTTGCAGTTTCTATCATGGTGTCGGTGCCGTGAGTGATGATTATTTTTTTAAAATCTTTTTCTTTTATGAGCTTGGCTAAATCCTGTCGATCAGCATCAGTTATTTCCAGGCTATCTTTTTGAAAAGCGGTGATGATTTCGTAATCGAAAGATGGTTTGAGTTTTTCGAGTATTCTACGAGTCGCGGGTTCTCCGAATTCGAAGGCCCAACCTTTGGTGGTTTGTGGGTAATCTTTGTCGATGGTGCCTCCTGTTTGGATGAATAGTATTTTCATTATTAATGGGATGTGTGAAATCTATGGTTGTTGTTTTTGACACAGATTTTCACGGATTATACACGGATTATCACGGAGGAAAATTGGGCTTAGGCTTTACAAAGCTAATTTCGCCTTTCTATGTTACGAAGGGATTCCTAACAAATAAAGTTTGTTTCCACCTTTACCTTTTATCGTTCCTTTTTCCCATTGATAATTATCAGCGTGTAGACCTTCTAATAATTCATCCATATCTTCGAGGGTATAGGTCCGCGTATTGGATACGGCACCGTCCCATGCGAAAAAAATTGGGATAATTGGAATCAGAAAGGTAAAAACTATTTGCTGCCAGGACATCGGGCGGACGAGTAAGGAAACGACTAAGGCGAAGATAAAATTAAATGGTAAAGCGACCCACCAAAGGAAAGTTGGTGGCATGCTATTGTCACTGATTTCATAAACGCAGATGGGTTGATGTGCATCTTTGGCATCTTTTAAAATGTCTTTGGCTACTACTGGTTTCATATGATGAAGACTGCAAATCATGGTTCGCATACCTTTTTTGCTTTCATCAATATTGGTCGCATCAACGGGAGATTCTGTATAAGATAGATTTGAATTGTTTTGACTATTTATTTTTTTAGCCATTTCTTTATTCGGATACAAATCGGTGAATTCGATTTTTAGATTTTCTATCCCATGCTCTTTTTTTAAAAGTTCTACGACTTCAAGCATTGGCCCACCACTACCTGAACATAGATCTACAATGGAAGTCGCTCCAGTTTTTTTGATTGCTTTGGCAAGAAGTTCAGAGAGATTTTGGGAAGTACCCAGCAATCGATGAACAACAACAATCATTCTAGTCATTCGTACTCTGATCCAGTCTGGAAACCAGGATTGATCTTCGAATTCGAAAAGATGAATTCTCTTCATGGTCTTTTACTTTTAGGGTTTAAAAATGGCTTTCGTTTTTTATTTTCATTAAGTTAAACAATCTAATTAGTTTCTTGTTTTAAATTCCTCTCCTTTACATTAGATTTTCTTGTTATTTATTTAAAATTAATCATCAATTTGGAAAAGGCAAATATTATTCGACTCGTTATTTTAATTATTATTCTCTTGAGTGGAATCTGGTTATCTACTCATGAATGGTCAGGCAATTTCAGCATTGGACTTGGCGTATTGATGGGAGCGCTGACTGGCCTTTGGCTGCTTAGTTTAACAATTAAGGATTGCGGGATCATTGATATTTTCTGGGGAACTGGCTTTGTAATTATTGCTTGGCTTTATGCTTTTTTAACGGACTGGGAAACGATGGGACTTCGGAATTTTATATTCTTGGGGATGGTCACCTTATGGGGATTACGCTTGAGTATTTATCTGGCTATGAGAAATATCGGGAAGCCCGAAGACTATCGCTATGCTGCTTGGCGAGAAGAAAACGGGAAACGTTGGTGGTGGTTTTCTTTTTTCAAAGTGTTTACTTTACAAGGAATTTTGCTTTGGATCATTTCTGCGATTTACTTACCAATTTTTTTAGCGAAAGGTAATTTGGAAATACTGGATTATGTTGGGATTGTTTTTTGGGCAATTGGCTTATACTTTGAGGCTGTTGGTGATTGGCAGATGATGTGTTTTAAAAAGTACCCGATCAATAAAGGAAAAGTAATGGATCAAGGACTTTGGAAATATACTCGGCATCCGAATTATTTTGGAGATTCGATGGTTTGGTGGGGATTTTTCTTTTTTAGTTTGGCGCATCCTCAAGGGATTTATTTTATTATCTGCCCGATCATTATGACCTTCTTTTTGGTGAAGGTTTCAGGTGTTGTTATGTTGGAAGAAGGCTTGAAAAAAACTAAGCCAGGCTATGAGGAATATGTGCGGAAAACGGCGGTATTTATTCCTTGGTGGCCGAGAAAGTGATCGGACTAGTTCTTCAATTTAAAGGACTGAGTGTCTATTGCTCTTTGGGTGGCGAGGATGCCGTCAAGATGATCACATTCGTGTTGAAGGAGTTCTGACAAATCATTTTTGATTTCCCAAGTTTGCGTTTTCCAATTTTCATCTTGAAAAATTAGTCTACACGATTGATGTCTTTTGACTTTTACTAAAAGATCGGGGAAGCACATACAGTCATCCCAAAGTTCAAACTCTTCTTTACTTAGCTTATTTAATACGGGATTAAATAAGGTGTATTTTTTTCCTTTTAAATTAAGACACACAATTCTTTTCATCAAGCCAATTTGTGGTGCAGCGATACCTCTACCGAAGCCATTTAGCTTTTGACATTCGAGAATGAGATCGTGAAGGAGATTTATTTCATTTTTTAAAAAGAGAATTTCTTCCGGAACAATCGGTGATGATCTTTTGTAGAGTTGCGGATTGCCAAGTTTTAGGATTTTATTAAATAGCATTTTTCGTTTTTTATTGGACATAGAGCTCTCGAAGGAGATAAAAAGGCCATAGAGTTTTGATTTGTTCATATTTATATTCCCTATCAAAAAAAATCCTCTTTGACTGCTTGACTCCTAAGCCATTTATCATTACATATTAATATTTCGGCAATATTTTTGGATGATTACAAACAAACTAATCAAATCCAACAATGATCTCAAAATATAAAACGCCTATAATCTTACTTATTTTATTCACCTGTTCTTATTTATTGGCCTTTCCTGATGTGCAATATAATGAGTATTTCACAGACGAAGACAGTTGGATTGAAAATATGAGTGCACTCGCTTTTTTAGTTGCTGCGGTTCTTTTTTTCCTTTGTTTTTGGAGATCAAAAGGAAATGGAAATAATCTTTGGAAGTTTAAAACAAGTAGAAATCTAGTATACCTTGGATTAGGCTTATTATTTTTTGTTGCTTTTGGAGAAGAGATTAGCTGGGGGCAACGGATTTTTGGCTGGGCTACACCGGAGTCTTTAGCAGAGGTAAATTATCAACAAGAAACCAATATTCACAATTTAGATTTTTTCACTTTTAAAGATGAAGCTGGCGATAGTTTCTGGTCTTTTCTATTTGTGCTAAACGCTGGACGGATCTTTTTTTACTTCTGGTTTAGCTTTTTGATATTGCTCCCCTTAGCAAATTATTTTTCTGCTGGTTTAAAAAAGATTATTAATAAAATAAACATTCCTGTGCCACCAATGTGGTTAGGCGGATTGATGATTTCGAATTTATTATTATCAAAACTCTACAAAGTAGTCACCGCTGATTATCCTGAAAATTACACCAATAGTATCGACGAAATCATGGAAGGGAACTATGCGATAGTGATTGCAGCTTTGGCGATTTATTTTTTTGTAAATAAGATTTATAGTCTTGAGAAAAAGGATTTGGCTTTTACATAAAAAGGAAGATGATTTTTCATAACTGATTATTCGAGACATTCTAATTCTGCAGCAAAATTGAATCACATTTTTGATTCCAGATAATATTTCAATCGATTAAGTTTTGAATTTTCGATTTGTTCTTTTTTCCTTTTTTCTAATATTGACTGAGAGTATTTTGGCTCTTGATTGAGTTCACTGGGCAAGGGGCCGATTGATTTTATCACATCTCTAATTTCTGGATCAGGATCATTTCCTAGTAATTGAAATTTATCCTTTACTTCTTTTAGATCTAAATATTTTAGCCCTTCGATAGCTGCTTTTCTTATCTCCTTATCTTCTGAATCAATATGGACTAAATAATAGGACAACAATGAATCTTGAAAACCGATTTGATAAAACAATTGATTTAAATTAGATAAAGTATTCCTGACTTTTCTAACATCCTCACTTTTCAAGATTACTACTAATTTTTCTAAAATGTCTTTATTTTTTGTTCTAATATAAATTGCAGAAATTACATTAAAAGCCCACCCATTTATCGAATTATCTTCACCTTCATATAATTCCCAAACTTTATTAAACAGTAGATCTGTTATTATAAATTTTAAAAGATGATCTTTTTTATCGTAAAGTTCATGGATTTGAATAAGCCCAATTTTTCTTATTCCCGAATTATCATTTCCTAAAAGATTATAGATTCGCTCAGGTACTGATAGATTATAAATTTTCCCCAAAATATCCGATGACGAATAAGAAACCAAAGCTCTTGTTTTAGCTTTCCCTATTAACTCAATAGCATGAAAAACCGCATCAACAGAAGGTAACAAGTAAGGATTTTTCACCTTTCCAAATATCATCATAAGGCTTTCAAAATGCTTCACTTTTGTATCATCATAAAAAACAGTATTCATCTTTTTGACAATACTTTTTTCTGAATAGCCCCAAGACTTTAGATATTTAAATGCATCAAATGCCGTATTCATTTTAGTACCGAGAAGTTCCTTAATCATGATATCCTCAGATGTTTCATTCCTCGAATGGCTAAGACAGGTTAGGATGTGACGCCTCCCATCATCATGTAATTCAGGATCATTATTATAAATATCAACAACAAAACTGAATACATCCTGATCATGATAACCAGAAAGTCCTTTTAAAATATTCTTTCTGATACTCTTATTTTCTTCTAATGAATAAGCCGCAAATAAAAAGGCTTTATTTTCATCACTTGGAAAAGCAGCCAATGCATCATAAGCATAAGTGATATTATGTCTTTGCTTAAAAAAGGGAATGAGATGTCTGATAATCGGACCTACTAGTTCAAAGTTAACATAGGCCAGATTGCCGAGTGCTTTCCAAGCATCTTTTCGCTCTTCCTCAATAAGAATATATGCTAACTGATATAACCAATTCTTCTTCTTTTCATCATTATTTTTGACCGCAGCATCATTAATGCTGTATAGTTTTTCAACCCAAGGAGATTTAATGAAATTTAGTTTTATTAAGCTAATATTATTTTTCGCTGCAATTCCTTTTAGAGGTTCAAGTTCTTTATATCTCAGAATGTTCATGTAAAAAATCGGCACTTTGTACTTATATAATTCCATCCAATCTAAGAGCTTAGGAAGAAGTCTATCGTGATCTTTTCCATACATTAACCTTCTTGCATCCTCTGGTAATTCTAGCGACAAACATTTAGTTTCTAGCACCTCCCCATAAGCAGTCATCTTGAGCAAAACATCAAAATCATATCCATCAATAGTAGTGGATATGGATTCTTCAAAAATAAGATGAGCTGGAATTGGTGCTTCTGACATTTTTAGTTTTCGATCAATTTAATAATCATTTTCTAAACTCATTAAACGCTAAAAACTCGGTTCTTTCTTTTGCTCTTTCCATCAATTCTGTTCGAGTATATTCTGGATATCTCACCAAATGCCTTGGCAATCTTACTGATCTTACAAAGCGACTAATTTCCGAATTGTTGTCATTTGCAAGGGCTAAGAATTTATCTTTTACTGCTTGAAGATCGGAATACTGTAAACCTTCTAATACTGCTTTTCGGATACCTTGATCATCGGTGTCCAACAAATCGAAGTAAATAGCTAAGGCTGATTCTTTAAAGCCTACTGTTCTAAAAATTTTATTCAAATAATACAATAAAGAACTTGCAAAGTTCAAGTCTTCTCTATCTAAGCAAGAACAAAGGAGATCTAATATTTTATGGTTTTTCGTTTTTAAGTAAACCTCTGTCAATACCTGTGCTCCCCATCCTCCCACATTTCTGTCCTTTCTTTTCGTTAGTTCCATTATCTTTTCAATTATCTTATCGTTCATTTCAAAGTCAATGAGGTGATCTTTCGTAAAATAAAGTCTGTTGATGATAACCAGACTATTCTTTCTTATTTCTCCATTTTCATGTTCTAATAATTTGTACAACAATTCCGGAACAGAGTCATCATAAAGTTTAATAAAAACATGAGCAGCTGCATGACTGAGGGAAGCTTGAGGTTTCATATTCAAAACATCTTTTACTACTTGATAGACTGCATCAACGGAAGGTAATAAAGCAGGGTTTTGAATATTTTTATATACCGTAAGTAAACTTTCTAAGTGTTCTTTTCTTTCTGGATCATAAAAAATACTGTTTATTAAATCTGCTAAATCTTTTTCAGAATAATCCCAAGCTCTTAAATATTGAAAAGCATCATTTGCTGAATATAAACCAGTACCCAATAATTCAGCTACTAAAATTCTTTCAGTAGTTTCGTTTTTAATATTACTCAAAGCTTTAAGGATATTTTGTTTACCAAAAGGCCCTAATGCAGAATCTTTATGATAAATATCTCCCAAGAAATCAACAATGTCTTCATCCTTATATTCACTAAATCCTTTTAAAATATTATTGATTAATTTCTGATTGGCATTTTTAACACAAGCCGCTTTTAAAAAAGCTTTATTCTCATCACTTGGAAAAACGGCCAATGATTGATAAGCATGGATAATATTGTTTTTTTCTTTTAAAAAAGGAACCAAAAAACGAATAACGGAACCTGCTGGTTCAAAGTTATATTTAGCTAATTCCATAAACTGTTGCCAAAGGGATGCAGATTCTTCTTCTTTAAAAAGCTCCGGAAATTTCTTTAAACATTTTTTCAGTTTTCGATCATTACTTTGAATTGCATGACTAGTGATTTCATAATATTTCTGAACCCAATCATCTTGGACATACTTCAAATCAATGGTTCTTTTTAAGAAATTATTTTCTTTAGCTTTTTCATCAATTACATTCAACAAAGGTTTCAATGAATCATTCTCTAAAGCTTCCTTGTAACACAATGCTAATTTAAATTTATAGAGTGCCATCCAACTCAATACTTTTGAATTAACTGCTTTATAATTGGGACCAACAGTAAGTACTTGAGCTTCTTTGGGTAATTCAAATACTGGACACTTAATGTCCAACATTTCTCCATATATGGTATATTTTATCAGGAAATCGAATTGATGTCCTTCAATGTTTTTTGTAATAGATCCTTCAAAAATCAGATGAGATGGAATTTGCTCTTGAGTCATAATTAATTTCTAACCGTCTTTAATTTCAAAATTTTCTACAATATAAAAAATAAAACCCCTGATTACTCAGAGGTTCTAAATTCTTAAATCTATTTTTATAATTTATTTTTCATTTTTAAAAACCTTTCCGTCTTTCATTACAAAATTCATTTTCTGAAGGATCTTAATATCCTTGAGTGGATCTCCTTTTACCGCAACAATATCCGCCATTTTTCCTTTTTCAATCGTTCCATATTTTGCAGAAATCCTTAGCAAATCAGACGCAGCAACAGTCGCAGCTTTGATCGCTTCGTAAGGAGGCATTCCAGCTTCCACCATGTAGAAAAACTCTTTTGCATTATCACCATGAGGAGAAACACCAGAGTCTGTTCCAAATGCGATTTTCACTCCAGCTTTATAAGCTTTTCCAAAAGTCGCTTGGATTTGAGGACCAACTTCAATTGCTTTTGGGCGAATGATTGCCGGAAAGAAATTTTCATCGTTCATCGCTTTTTCATAAACAAATTTTCCTGCTGAAATCGTAGGCACCATATATGTTCCTCTTTCCTTCATCAACTCCATCACTTCTTCAGTCATAAATGTTCCATGTTCGATACTATGAATTCCTCCAAGTACGGCACGTTTCATTCCTTCCGCACCATGCGCATGAGCTGCAGTGACAAAACCATAATCGTCAGCCGCATCAACAATCGCTTTGACTTCTTCTACTGTAAACTGAGCACCTTGTCCATCTTTCGCAACACTTAGCACTCCTCCCGTTGCAGTTATTTTTATACAATCCGCACCATTTTTATATCGTTGCCGAACTGCTTTTCGAGCATCTTCTTTACTATTGATAACCCCTTCTGCTGGTCCAGGATCACCCATGTATTCTTTTTTATAACCATTGGTTGGATCGGCATGTCCTCCAGTTGTTCCAATTCCTTTTTCAGCAGTATAAATTCTTGGGCCTTTTATAAAACCTTTGTTGATTGCTGAACGAAGCGAAACGTTTACACCTGTTCCACCCAAATCACGAACGGTAGTAAATCCTGCCATCAAGGTTCGTTCGCAATAGGTCGTTGCTCTTAAAGCTACGTCTGCTTCACTGATTCGAAAAACTTCTGAATATCTTTGAGGCGAAAGTTCACCTTCGATATGTACATGCATGTCCATAAACCCAGGCATGACGGTTTGATCTTTTAAATCAATCGCCGTTGCATTGGATGGTACTTTTGCATAACCTTTGACAACATCCTTGATGATGTTATTTTCGATGATGATCGTTTGTTCTTTTGCTGCGCTGTTTCCTTTACAATCCAAGACTGCTCCGCAATGGAGGTAGGTGGTTTGGGCATTGATGCTTATTGCAAATAGAACTAAAAATGTGGTTAGGAGTTGTTTCATTTTTCTCGACTTTGTTCGAAAGGACAGAGGTGACTGCTTTCGAAATGTGAATGTTTTTTAAAATATTTTATTCGTTCGTTTTTTACTGATAGAACACTAGCTCTTGAATTTTAATATTTTGCTGGTTCGTTTTCCCCTGGGATGTTTGATAATATAAAATCTCGGAGATGATCGTTCGAACCTTTTAAATCTTCGGCTCGGAGGTACATCATATGACCACTTTGGTATCCTTTAAAACTTAGGCGGTCTTTCATTCGGCCAGAAGGATCGAGTTGCCACATGGTGTATTTTGCATCGAAATAAGAAGTAGCTCCATCGAAATATCCAGATTGTATCATGACATTTAGATATGGATTTTGAGCCATTGCTTGTCTGAGGTTTTCACCGGTTTCATTTCCGGTCCGGTCCCAAGGATGTACAGGGCCAAACATGTTGTATTTAATATCTGTTTTATATTTTAATTCTTCTCGAAGATAATAATTGATCGCTGGAGTGAAGGAGTGCAACCAGGAAGTCAATTCAGAATTAAAATCAGGTCGGACGCCTGCTGCTTTTTTATCAATCCCTAAATATCGAGAATCTAAACGGCCAATAGTGTATCCTTTTTCACGCATCAATTCTTTCCAGAAAAAAGAAGTTGGAACATCGAGATTGTTATCCAAAATTGCTTGTTCAGAAAGGCCAGAATAGTAAGCCATTTTTTTAACGACTTGCATTTTTTCTTTTTCTTTTAAAAATCCTCCTTTTGCTAAAGCGGGAATTACTTCATTGATCGCATAGGTTTCTACCTCTTTGAGCATCAACTCTAAGTCTTGATTTTGTAATTCTGCAGGTAACATTTTGTGGTACCACGCTGCTGCCGCAAAATAAGGTAAGCGATTAGCCGCTACAACAGGGCCATCTCTTTTTATACCTAAGCCTGTTGGTGAAACCAAAATTACTCCATTGAGGTACATCCATTGACGGTTTTGTAATTCTAAAGAAAGTCCGGAAACTCGAGTCGTTCCATAACTTTCTCCGATCAGGTATTTTGGAGAACGCCATCGATTGTTTCTGGAAACAAAAGTGGTGATCCAATCTGCTAAATATTTCACATCTGCATTGACACCAAAGAAGGTCGCTCGATCAGTTTCTTTATCTATGATTCTTGAATATCCGGTATTCACAGGATTCACAAAAACAATATCTGCAACATCTAAAACCGAATGAGGATTTTCTTTTACACCATAAGGTTGGAGTGGATAACCTTCATCATCGACATTTAAAACCTTGGGGCCAGTATAAGCAATGTGCATCCAAACAGATGCGGAACCTGGTCCTCCATTAAAAGAAATTAAAAGTGGGCGAGTCGAACGATCAGATATTCCGTCCCGAGTATAGTAAGTATAAAAAAGAGAAGCAGTGACTTTGCCATCTTCATTCCAGACGGGTTGAGTTCCACAAGTTGCGGTATATTTGATTGTTTTACCTTTTATTGTTGTAGAATGATTGGTGACAACAGTAGAGTCGCTTAGAAGCATCCGATCCTGAGCGGTAATTTGGATACTAAAACAAAAGCAAAGTATCCAAAGGAGAGTTGATTTTTTCATGTCTTATTTTTTCTTTAGATTGTAAGTTACAAAATGAAAATAGATTTTTAAACTTTCGAAAACTAATGACATCGAATGAAAAAAATAATTGCACTTATTGTATTTCTATTTCTCATTATTGGAATGATTTTTTTCTTTGCTATCAAAGATATTATTGCTGTAGATAAAGGTATTACCGCTATGCTTCCTCCTCCCCCGCCACCGACTAGCGCACTAGGTTCTGGAGCAAGTATTAAACCTCGAAATGTTCTTACTATTTTTGTTAAAGAAGATGGTATTATCCTAATCCGGAAAGAACGAGTTGCCATTGAAGAAGTGACAGATATGGTAAAAGATTTTATTATGAATCCAGATCAAAATAAAAATTTAGCAAGGAGTCCTTCACATGCGATCATTTCATTAAAAAATAGAAAAGAAACACCTTATAAAAAATATCTAAAAGTCTACAATGAGGTTAAGCGAGCTTATAATGAGTTGTGGGAAGAAGAGGCAAATAAAAAATTTAACAAGCCGTATAATAAACTTAAGTCAGTGGAGCGGAGAGAAATTAGAAAAACAATTCCTCTTATAGTTTCGGATGAAGATCCGGATGATATAGATTAAATAATTACCGATCTACATTGGGACAAAAATGCAATTTCTTTTCATCTAGATTAAATGCTATTAGGTATCCTAATCCTGCACGATCGTATACGCAACCGCAATCGATATCTAAAACTGCATGTTGGTTTATGTATTCTAATTGCTTTTGGATTTGTGGTCGAATGGTAGGTGTGTGACCGTGGATAATTTTTCGATTACCTAGCCAGTCTTCATCAATTTTATGATACCAGTTTCTAATCCAAAGCATTGCTACTTCGTCGTTTAATGGGTTTTCTTTTTCAAAATTTAACCCTGCATGAACGAGAATATATTCAGGCGTTTCTAAATAACAAGGAAGATTCTTCAACCATTGAGTATACTCTTGAGGAATATCAGATGTTGAAATACCTCCAAAACTAGCCATTGTATTCCAGCCTCCATTTTTCAACCAAAAGCTTTGTTTTTCTGAACTAAAAAAAGCATCCAACATCATTTCTTCATGATTCCCTTTGAGGCATTTTATAGTATAGCCTTCTCTCTGTAAAAACCAAATGTGATCAATCACTCCTTTGCTATCAGGACCTCGATCGATATAATCGCCCAGAAGAAATAATTCATCTTCTTTAGAAAAATCAATCTGTTTCAAAAGTGCTTTGAAAGATTTTAAACAACCGTGGATATCTGAAATTGCGAAACGAGACATGTATAAAAGTATAAAATTTCAAGAGTTGCAAGATAGGTAAGATTTTTTTTATAAAAAAAGAAAAGCCTAGGCAATGAAGCCTAGACTTTACTTAATACTACCCCCTCATAGATTTCCTTTTGGTCAATCTATGGAAATGAACACAATCTTTTCGTTGATCAATCCTTCTTTAGTAATGACCGTGACAACATAAACGCCTTCACGAAGTCTGAATTGAGAAAGATCAATTTCTATAAAGTGATTAAAGTCACCTCTAAGTTTTCTTTCTAAAATTAATTCACCATACTCACTACTGATCATCAGATCTATCTTGTCTCCAGGAATTGATCTTAAATCGATATTTAAAAGACCACTTGTTGGATTTGGATATATCCATAAATTACCAATTTCTGATTTAAAGCTAACCACACGGACTTCAGAATAACCGATGGTTCCATCTTTATAATTAAGTTGGATTCTGTAGTAATTATCGCTCATTTCCGGTTGACGATCCAAGTCAAAATGACGAACATTTTGAAGTAGAGGATCGTTTTTCGTTTCCTTATAAGCAATAGCTTGGAAAGGTGCTCCATCAATAGATCGTTCTACGTAATAAAAATCAATCTCATTTTCAGAACCAACCATCCAGGTCAATTCAACTTTAAGTTCGTCTGGTACTTTAGTTGCTTCAAATTCTAAAACGTTAGCATCGCCTAGAGCCAGTATCACATTGAACAAGCTTGAACAAGGTCCATCACATTCATCGAATGCATCACAAACTGCAGCTAATGCGGCACTCAATTGATTGAGGTTTCCATCATATGCATTGGTATCATCACCTCCGAGTTCTTCGTTTGCTAAGTTGATCAGGTCATTTACCGTTGCGTTATCTGGAAGCGCACTGAGTACATTTGGATTAATAGAAATACATTCTGTCAAATCAGCTATTAATAAGTCTCCTAGAGTTGGAGTGTATCTGATATTCAACATCATCGTAATCGTATTCACCGCAAGTCTGTTTCTCAATTCTCCATTATTCGAAGTTTGCACTGGATCAGGATCACAACCAAGTCCAGCTACCAATACATCTCCTTGAGGTAATTCACCTGCTGGTCCTCCTCCTGGTAATAATGTAGAGATACAATCTGATCCAAAGATGGTTAATGATTGACCTGGATTATTTAAATCTCCTGCCAAACCAATTACTAAAGGACCATAGGTATCGAATAATTCATCCATTATTTCAGTTGTAGTTTCTCCACCTTGCGTAGCATCTGGATTACCCCAGAAATCAGGAGTAAATGAACAGTAATCTTCATTTTCATTACAATCAACTACTGTTATCGTAATTTCAAATGTTTCAAATTCACAATAATTACAATCAGTCCCTTCTATGTAGTACGTTGTAGTAACTAATGGATTAACCGTAATTGCTTGATTCTCTGCAAACGGAATACCATCTCCACCAAGAACAAACCAACGAACAAAGTAAGGACCTCTTCCTCCAAGAATATTAGCGACTAACTGTACAGGATCACCAGGGCAAATATTATTGTCAGAAGCATAAATCCCTTCAACTTCTAATGGATCTACGTCCAATCTTGCTGTTCGAGTACAAGTCACTGTTTCACAAATACTTGTTACCGTATATTCAACAGTCAATAGTCCTCCACTACATAAATCAAGTGTATCGGTTTCCATAAATTGACCATAAGCCAGACATCCTCCTTCAAAACTAAATTCTGATCTCCACTCATTAAGAGCTGCATCGATTTGCTCTTGAGTAAAGGCTCCATCAATCACAAGATCATCTGGACAATGGAGTGTCAATCCTGCACTATTGTCAATGAAGATTTCTTGTGTTGCTATTATATCATTTCCACAATCGTCTTCCGCAGTCCAAGTTCTCGTCATCAAGAATTCACATGATGGTGGACATTCAGAATTATCGGTACAATCAGTAGGACCAGGAATTTGAATTACTGGTGTATTACCGGCTGCTTTTATTCCAAAGTCAATAACTCCAGGATTGTGATATCCAGGTACACAGATGTAAACTCGACTAGTATTGTTATCTTCTATACCTTCATCGAACTTCACACCGCATAATCCCGTCGTGGGATCACTTCCTATTTCAGGAGTACCATCACCGCTATTTCGTACAATCGAACCATTCATAAAGCTCCATGTTCCTACATTAGAATTAGATAATTCATCTAGGCATGTTTCACCACATTCATAACTTCCAAAATTGATGTGACTAATCTCAGGACTTACATCATTATTACTAACACAGTAATAGAAACAAGTTTGTCCATTATCTTCATCTGCTTCGTATCCTGAAAACTCAATGGTGTATCCTCCCTGTACATTGAATATCTCTCCATCTCCGCAATCTTCAACCAATCCTCCTCCAAAATCATCTGGGATACAGCTTTCCGTAACTTCTATTTCTGTTATGGTTTCCGTAAAGATGATTTCTATGTCACCATCACAATTATCAGAAACGGTTACTAATGCGGTGTCAGGAATTTCGTTACAGTTTACTGTGATGTCGTCTGGTACGCCAGAGAAGACGGGGTCAGTATCATCATAAATTGTAATCATTTGTACACAACTCGCTGTATTACCTGCGCAATCCGTAGCAACCCATGTTCTAGTAATTACTCCTACTCCACAATCATTTAAATCTTCTTCATCACTAAAAGCCAAATCAGGTGAATTATCGCAGTTATCCGTAACAGTAGGTTCTCCAGCATCACCAATCTCACATTCAAAAGACATATCTGCAGGACAAGTTATCATCGGTGCCTCATTGTCCTCGATAGTTATAATCTGTTCACAGGTACTGGTGTTACCAGCACAATCTCTTGCTGTCCAGGTTCTTGTAATAGTGCCAAGTCCACAGTCATCAATATTCATAACATCTATTGAACTAATATCAGGATTAGTATCACAGTTATCTGTTGCTGTTGCCATTCCTCCATCTCCGATTTCACAATCAAAGGCAACATCTGCGGGGCAAGTAATTACTGGACCTACAGTGTCTTCTATCGTTATTGTTTGTGAACAAGTTGTACTTGTGTTTCCTGCGCAATCGGTGGCCAACCAGGTTCGGGTTGTTGTGCCGTTTCCACAATCATCTAAATCTTCTACCGTACTTACTATACTGATTGTTGCAGATCCGCATAAATCTGAGGCAGATGGTTCATCAAAGATTACCTCTGCTGTACACTCTATTGTTTTATCGCCTACGCATACTATACTTGGGGATCCGGTATCTTCGATCGTAATGATTTGTGAACAGGTACTTGAGTTTCCACACGCATCAACTGCTTTCCACGTTCTAGTAATTACCCCTAAGCCACATCCATCAAGGCTGGTAACATCAGTAGAACTAATAACAGGACTACCGCTA
>CAKZTD010000200.1 GCA_937921595.1 uncultured Saprospiraceae bacterium | reverse complement strand
TTATTTCCTTTCTAGACGAATATGCATTCTTTTTTATTTTTATTCGTACAATCAAACGAGCCTTTTATACATTCACTAATAGTTTTATTAAAAAATATTTTAGTTTTAGATAGACAAATCAAATTGATTTTTTTATTTCTTTACAAAACTTATATATCATGCCCCATAAAAACTTATACGATACACATACTTATTCATACTTACATTTGAGAAAAGCGGTTGGATGGTTAGGAATTCTATTGCCGTTCATTTTAGTTATTGGTGCCTATCTTTTGGTAAAGGAAGATGCTTTTCAACAATCCATCAGTCATTATTATCATTCTTGCATGCGAGATGTATTTGTTGGAACGCTCTGCGCTATAGCACTATTTATGTTTTTTTATAGTGGTTATGACAAATGGGATAACCTTGCAGGGAATATCGCAGGCTTTGCTTCAATAGGAGTAGCATTATTTCCAACTACTGAAATTGGTGAATCTGATTTGATAGGAAAGCTTCATTATTTTTTTGCTATTGTATTTTTCCTCACCCTAGCAGTTTTTTCATTGTGGCTTTTTCGAAAAGGAAAAAAACCATCAGAACAAACGAAGCAAAAGAAAAAAAGAAATGTAATTTATCTTATTTGCGGAATCATAATGATTGCCTGCCTAGCAGCGATTCCAATTTATCACAACTTCATTTCAAATGGTGATGGGACTATGTTTGTTTTTATAGCTGAAACGATAGCCTTATTAGCTTTTGGTTTCTCTTGGTTAGTTAAAGGAGAAGCTTTTTTTGGCGATAAATAGAATGAGGAATTAATTCTATTTTTATTCGACTAAAATAAAAAGAAAATGGTCATTAGAATTTAAATCCTAATGACCATTTTTTTTACAAACTCCTAATTTCTCTCCTAGTTAAAATTCAATACAAAAGGCATTCTAGCTTGTACACCTTCCATTTGTTTGATCTCTTTCAATTCTTTATAAAAAGGAATCACTTCATTCAATTCAGATTCGATTAGCGTTTTTGCTTTATCATTAGAGGTACCTGTAAATTGTTCTATCATTTGTTGAATAGGATCTTTGATTACAGGATACTCGGTAGTTCTATATTTATCCAATCCAGCAAGGCTAGCTGCTGATTCAATCGCTCGATCTAGACCACCCAATTCATCCACCAAACCAATCTCTTTTGCTTTCTTTCCAGGCCAAACTCTTCCTTGAGCAACCGCATGAACTTCATCTCGTGACATCTTCCGTCCATCTGCTACTCTAGCAAGAAAAGTCTCATAAATCTCATCCGTTGATTGTTGAAGAATGACTCCTTCTGCAGGAGAAATATCTCTGAATGGCGAAATACCTAATGAATAATTTCCAGTCGTTAAAGTATCGAAAGTTACTCCTACTTTTTCTTTGAGCATTGATTGGACGCTTGGAATCATACTAAACACCCCAATCGAACCGGTAATTGTATTTGGTTCTGCAAAAACGGAATCAGCAACACAAGCGATGTAGTAACCTCCTGATGCACATACATCTCCCATCGAAGCGACAACTGGTTTTCCAGCTTCTTTTAAAAGCTTAATTTCCCGCCACATCATATCCGATGCTAAAGCAGATCCTCCTCCAGAATTTACCCGAACGACTACCGCTTTTATTTTATCATTATTACGAATTTTTCTAAAGATCTTGACATACTTATCACCACCAATTGATCCACCTTCTCCTTCACCCATTCCAATAGAACCTTCAGCATAAACCACTGCCACTTTATCTTTGATTTTATAATTTACATCAGACTTCATGGATTTGTTATAAGTCATCAAACCAACTTTGTTGATTTTATCATCTTCTTCAATGCCTAGTAAATTCCTCAATTCTGAAAGTGCCTCATCCTCATAACCTACGGCATCTACCATTTTATACTTCAATGCATCATCCGCATTTCTAAGCAGATAGCCATCTGCAATTGTTCTTAATTCAGAAACCGGAATATCTCGACTTTTAGAAATATCATTCAAATATAAATCGTACATGCTATTTACATATTCTCTTGTCTGCAAACGATTTTGATCACTCATTTTATCTAAACGAAATGGTTCCGTTGCACTTTTAAAATCTCCAGCATAATACACTTGCATTTTTATATCGAGACGTTCCAGCATATCTTTGAAAAAAGGAATCTCTGCTCCAAATCCTAAAAAGTCAACACCACCTAGTGGATTTACAAAAACTTTATCTGCAACAGAAGCAATATAAAAAGAGCCCTGAGAATAGTATTCTGAATAAGCGACTATAAATTTTTCATCACTTTTAAAATCAAGTAATGCATCTCGCAAAGTAGCTGATGTTGCACGTCCCATCGCAACACCTTCCATATCTAAATAAATACCGTTGATTTTATCATCAGCCTTCGCCTTCTTAATCGTCTTTACGATTTCGTGAAGTCCTAATTTTTTATCTGTATCAAATGCATATGGATTAACTGCAACATTGTTTGTTTTCTCAGGGATAGCTGCTGCCAAATTTATTTTCAAAACTGTATTCGCTTTGACTGTTTTAGGAGCATCAGCACTACTAGCTATTTTGCCAACTACCATCATACCGATTACTGCAATAACTCCTGTAGCCAATATTACGCCTAGACAAGAAGCCATTACAAATTGAAAGAATTTACCCATTTAGATCTTATTTTTTGATTAGTTGAATAGTGAAGTATTTTTAACCTTAAAAAACTTTAAATACCTCTTTGAAATAATTAAGAACAAATTTAACATACCATTGATAGAATACCGTTTATTTTAGATAAAATTCCACTATTGGTAGATGATTAGTTGCTAAAACGAAATAGAATCCCCCTTTACTGATAATTTTTTAAATAAACCTAGCTCATTATTACTCCTATTTATCTCCATATTTCGGCTTATTTTTATTAAAAAAGTCATTCAAAATGGCAAGAATTTGTCATTGCAATTGCTTTAAGCTCCCCCTGCAAGATTTCTAGCATAAAAATAAGTATATTACAGAGTCATTTTGTGCGAATGTCTGTGTAACTTTCCCATTAGATTTATATCTATTTTCTAATCGTCTATCTAATTTAAACCATGAAGAACCAATCTTCTAATAAATTGCTATTGCATCTTTTTGCAGGAATGTTTTTTATCACCATTTCGACAAGTGTTTTTGCACAAATTGAAGTGGAACCGACAGGTCCTCTTTTCTCTCCTGAAAGTTTAATTACCAATGTCTTCCTAGGTGATGGTGTAGAAGTAACCAACCTTACATATGTTGGTTCAGAACAAGCTGTTGGTTATTTCACCAATGGTTTCGATGATATTGGAATTGACCGTGGAATCATTATTTCTTCTGGACTTGCAACTACTGCAGCTACCGCTAATAATGCTGGTGGAACTACTGGTAATACAACTGGTCCAGGAACCGATGTTGATTTAGATGCTATTGCGACTAATGGTCTTGAAGACATTTCTAAATATGAAATCACTTTTATTCCAACTAGTGATACCTTACAATTTAAATATGTTTTTGCATCAGAAGAATATCCGGAATGGGCTTGCTCAGGATTCAATGATGTATTCGGATTTTTCATTACTGGTCCTAATCCTTCAGGTGGTATGTACAATGGTGAAAATGTCGCTTTGGTACCTGATCCTGCTGATCCTACTGGAACTACTTTTACCAATACTCCAGTGACCATCAATAATGTAAATGGTAATGGCCCTAACCCTGGAGCTGGATGTAATTTCGATTACGGCGTTTATTATAATGATAATGCTGGAAGTATGACTTTGACCTATGATGCTTATTTGGACGTCTTCATCGCTCAGGCCATTGTTGTTCCTTGTGAAGAGTATACCATCAAATTAGCAGTTGCTGATTCTGGTGATGGTAATTTTGATACCAGTGTATTTTTGGAAGCAAAGAGTTTTGGAACAGGAGCCTTGGAGGTTGAGATTGCATCGATCAGTTTGGATGGAACCATTACCGAAGATTGTGCTCAGGCAGTTCTGACTTTCGAATTACCAAACATTGCAGAAGCGGATACACCAATTGATTATACCATTATTGGAACTGCTGAAAACGGAGTTGACTATCAAGATATTCCATTGGATCTTTTTATTGCTCAAGGTGATACTGCTGTAAGTGTTGATGTAATAGCTTGGGAAGATGGTATTGTAGAAGGTGTGGAATCCATCGGTATCGATGTTCAAAGAGATCCATGTAATCGAGATACTTTTTGGCTTTTTATTAGAGACAATGA
>CAKZTD010000199.1 GCA_937921595.1 uncultured Saprospiraceae bacterium | reverse complement strand
GGAGTAGAACTTGCTCAAAAGGAATGCCTTGAAAATGGCATCACCTCTTTTCAAGATGCAGGGTCTTCTTATCTCGAAGTAGATCGATATACCAAACTAGCAGAAGACGGAAAAATGGATGTCCGCTTATGGGCCATGCTAAGACATTCTTATGCTGATATGAAAGGCAATCTTGATGGCCTACCCGTTATCAATGCTGGAGATCATTACTTTACTTGCAAAGCAATTAAATCAGAAGTAGATGGAGCACTCGGTGCTTTTGGCGCTTGGTTATTAAGAGCTTATGATGATAAACCGCATTTTGTAGGTCAAAACACAACCACTATTGAAGAAGTAAAAAATATTGCCACCTTAGCTTTCGAAAATGATCTCCAATTATGTGTACACGCTATTGGTGATCGAGCTAATCGAGAAGTTTTGGACATCTATGAAAATCATCTTACCTCTTCAGAAAACAAAGACCTAAGATGGCGAATTGAACACGCCCAACATCTTGATCCAGCAGATATTCCACGCTTTAAAGAATTAGCAGTCATTGCTTCTATGCAAGGCATCCATTGTACATCTGACGCTCCTTTTGTAGTGAAAAGGTTAGGAGAAGAACGTTCTCGCCTTGGCGCTTATCCCTGGAGATCACTTTTAGACAATGGTGTCATTATCGCTAATGGCACTGACGCTCCAGTAGAAGATATCAGTGCCATTGAATGTTTCTATGCCTCAGTCACCAGAAAGAGAAGCGATTCAGGCTTAGAGTTTTTTCCTGAACAAAGAATGACTCGAGCAGAAGCGATTTACTCTTATACCCTAGGTAATGCTTTTGCTGCATTTGAAGAAAAAGATAAAGGGTCTCTAGAAGTAGGCAAACTCGCAGATATCGTTGTATTGAGTAAGGATTTAACAAAATGTAGCGATGGAGAGATTCTTGATACGGAAGTACTTTACACTATTGTTGGAGGGAAAATAAAGTACCAGAAAAAGTAATGCTAAGGAAGTTTTTTGATAAAATTAGTTTTTGGTTAAAAGTATCCAGACCAGGTTTATGGTTTGCTACTTTATGGCTATACCTAATGCCTACTAGTGGGCTCGATATTTTGGGTTCTACCAATTTTTGGATTGGATTGGCGTATGCAACTTTTCCTTTAAATTTTATGATCTATGGCTGGAACGATATCAATGATTTTGAAATTGATCAAGCAAACCCAAGGAAGGATAGTTTTTGGTTTGGAGCAAAAGGAAGTAAAGCGCAATTAGCAGTATTATGGAAAGCCATACTTTTCACTCAGGTCATTACAGTACCATTTCTTATCTGGATCATCGGCTGGAAAATGGCTTACTTATACCTTGGATTATTATTCGTCAACTACATCTACAATCATCCCCAATACGGCTTAAGTTCCAGACCACCATTGGAAGTACTTTGCCAAATCGGCTATTTATTGGTCGTCCCTTTTAGTGTATGGCTTAATGAAGTCGACGCACTACCTTGGCAAACATATGCCTATCTTTTACTATTCGCATTTCAATCGCATTTGATAGGAGAAGTCATGGACATTGAACCAGATCGCAACAGCGGAAGGAGGACGACAGCAACAGTTATTGGCATGAAATACACCAAATTACTTATCATATTTATCGTTGGCCTGGAAGCGACTTTACTAATTACCGTATTTAAGGAATGGATATTTGGAGGGATGTTAGTACTTGCTCTAATCTGGCTGATTCTTGATCTGACTGTTATTTTCAAAACACAAATATACTCCCTTTCCCAAATGAAATTATTTGGAATCCTTTCCAATTTAGTTGCACTAGTAAGTATGATTTATGTCTGGTACTCTGGTTGCTTATTAAGCATTTAAGTTGTTCTCATAAGCAAGACTAAATTCCTGATAAAAAGGATGCATATAAAAAAAGCGGTAACTCTAAGAGTCACCGCTTCCACTTTTAAAAAGTCTATTTTTTTTAAATCAAAGCAAATAAATATTATTGCTTGATGATTCTTTCAGTTGAGATACCCGTCTCTGTTCTAAGGTTTACAAAGTAAATCCCAGCACTCAATCTATTCATATTAATTGCATGAGTAGAAGCACCTTGAGCTAAAGTACCAAGATTTTGTTGGTAAACAACTTGACCAAGAGCATTAACTACATCGATTTGAGCACGAGTACTGTTAATCAAATTGATATTGATTGTAGCATCATTATAAACTGGATTAGGAACAACTCCAAATTCAGCAACAGTTGCAAAATCTTCTGTATCTAAAACGAATGCTCCAGCGTGGAAATCAGTAGAAAGAAAACTTGCAATACTACCACCAGCATCAACAAGCACAGCACCTTCGCTATCAGTTATTTTGAAATAACCATCTTGAGAAATACCATCACCATAAGAATCAGTAACTTCAAGTGTATAACAAAGATCTAAATCAATCGTATAATCTTCTGAAATATTAGCATTGTTTGGAATTTCACCTACAGCAGCAGAAGCTATAATAACACCATTCTCATCAGTAAGTACATAAGAAGTTTCAGCACCTGTCCAGTTATCACCAACTATTTCTATTGTTATCATATCAGTACTTACAGGAGAACGATGAAGCGTAGCATTTACCGAATTGTTTGTATCATCATCGTCAGCTGTCAATAATCGAATCTCAAGATCATGTTGTTCATCAAGAATCTCAACAGAACCTAAATCAACAGTAGCTAACATTGCACTACCTAAATCGCCAGTCCAAGAAATATTATCACCAACTTGTTGACCATCTCTGAAAATACCGAATTCAAGTTCCGTATAAGCAACTGCAGCAACATTACGTACCAAAACAGAAGTTTCAGTTCCATAACATCCATCTTCACCACCTCTATACGCCATCATTTTTACATCACTACCGGTAGATGCAGCTGGAATACATGAAAAAGCAGAGTTTGCAACATAATCGAACCCCCATTGGTTACCCCAAAGTGTTTGAACACCGATAGAGCCATCAGGACAAACCAAAGTAATTTGTGGAATACCTGTTACACCATATGCAGACGGGATAGTACCAGCCTGTTCAGCAGTCAAATTAGAAATAGGATAAGGAGTTCCTTCAACCCAGTTACCAAAACCACCACCATAAAGATCATCTAATGGAGTAGCATCGTCAACCTCTAACATAAGAATCATAATGTCATCAGAACCTTCTGGTCCAAAAGCTTCATAAACTTCTTCCATCACACCAGAAGTGTGAGCAGCCCAACAAGGACCACACCAAGTAGCAGAGAAATCGATAATTACTGATTTACCTTGATCAAGGTAATCAGCATATAAACTATGATCGTTTCCATCTAAATCAGTTACCGTAAAGTCTGTAGCCTGCGCCTGTACGTTTATTACAAACAAGCTAAACAAACATAAGGAAAGTATAATTTTTTTCATATCTGAGGTAAGTTTTAAGAAAATTAAAAATTGAGTTTCTTATATTATTTAAAAGTGTAGACACAAAGTATCTTTTTAAATCTCTTTATTCAGGTCTAAAAAATGCATTTAAGTCATTCAAATATAACAAAAGTACTAATCATCCTCATCGTAGTAATGGAGCTTAATCTTTTGTTTTTTATATTTAAATTCAAGAACACATCTTTAAAGAAATCCTTGCAATGGCACTCTTGTGACAAATAGCAAATCTTGTTCTTATCTTCAAAACAAAGATATACACGCTCCAACAGATGAAGCTCTTTGGTTTGTTATCTAATTTAATTGCAGTAGAGAAGTATGGCCTATATGTTAGTATTCAGGATGCCTTTTGAGTATCCATTAAAATTTAAAATACCTTAAACATCACAAGCCAAATTAAAACTTTCACGGATTAAGATTTTATTTCTATTGAAATAAATCAAGTTAGATTTTTTCAACTCATTAAAAACCTCGGTTACAGTCTGGCGACTAGTTCCTGTATAATTAGCGATTTCTTGTTGAGTCAAACTTCTTTTCAATAAATGATCATAACCAACTTTACGTCCTCTTTCACAAGCAGACACTCTGATAAAGTCGATAATTCTATCCTTAGCATTTAGAAATATTTGAGCTTCTAATCTCTGCTCCACAGTACGAAGTTTATCACCTAAAAACTTCACTACCTTTTGACAAAGAAGATGATTTCTTTGCATTAGGTTTTTCAAGCATTCGGTATCTACTTCCAACACCTTAGCTCCATCAACCATAGCAATAGCAAACTCATTTCTGGTTGATTGTCCAGTCAGATCTTGCTCTCCAAAAATTTCATGATTATGAAGAATAGCTTTGATTGCTTCTCTTCCCTGATCAGAACGAGTGGAAACTTTTATCATACCTTCTAATAGAAAATAGACCTTCTTGGTACTATCTCCTTCTAGGTACAAATAATTAAACTTAGGTATATCAACAATCCTAGACGAGCTGGACAACAATTCTTGTTCCGCATCATTCAAGACAGTAAATAATGGAATAGCTTGTAGTACTTCCATTGTCAATCTGGTTTATATGGTCTAAAAATTCAGTTAAGTAGTAGTACTCAAAATTATAACATTAAGTAGATAAATTCGACTCACATATTTCAAATTTAAGGAACAATAAAGACACATAAAAACACATAATCAACTATATATCAAATTGTTAAAACAATATTTTAAGGATTTTACTTTTTAAACAAATAATAAAAATTATGTATTACTTTTTTGCCTATTAACATAAAAAAAGCGGTAACTCGATTGAGTTACCGCCTTTTACAAAGCTTATTTTTAGTACTCAAAATCATTTGAGCATTTAAAAACTAAGACTTTTTATTTCTTATTTAGCAATAGTTAATTTCTTAGTAACAACTGCAGTTCCATCAGAGATGTTTACGAAGTACATTCCGTTAGTAACACCTGCTGTGTTAATTTCTAAAGTGTGATTACCTGCACCATAAGTTTGAGCACCTACTGATTTAACAGCTTGTCCCAACATGTTGTAAACAGTAACTTCTAATTTAGAAGCTTCAGTTAATCCAAAGCTTAAGTTTACATTATCAGAAGCAGGGTTAGGAAATACATTCAATCCTTCTAAAGATAATTCTTGAACAGCTACAGGAGCAGCAACTAAGAATTCAACATCAGTACCTGATCCATAATCAATTGCATCATGTAAGATACCTTGATCACTAGAGATACTAATTGCACCCATTGCCATACTTTCCATTCCATTAGGAGTTCCACAAGAGTGAGAAGCAGGATTGATAGGACCATTTAAGATACCGTCACCATAAGAATCT
>CAKZTD010000198.1 GCA_937921595.1 uncultured Saprospiraceae bacterium | reverse complement strand
TGACTTTAAATGCTCCAACCTCATGGATTTGGAATTTTGGAGATGGAAATATGTCGACAGAAAGTTCGCCAGTTTATCAATATGAAGAGGAAGGAAATTATGAAGTGTCCCTAATTGCTTGTAATGATTTAGGCTGTGATTCTTTAGTTCAAGAGGAATTAATATTGGTGAGCTATTGTGATTCTTTGGTCTTTGGTGAAACTGGATTTTCTTCTTTTGATAATTGTAATGGAATACTATATGATCAAGGTGGACCTGACGGAAATTATTCGAACAATTCTGATTACATCGTTTCGATAGCACCGACCGGAGCAGAATTTGTAACCTTGACTTTTGAATCATTTCAGATTCAACCTAATGCCGATCTGTTGATTATCTATGATGGTGCCGATACCTTAGCTCCAATTCTTAATTCTTATTCTGGAAGTCTTCCAAATGGTTTCATGATTACTGCAACAGGAAATGCGATTACGCTTCGATTTATAACGGATGGTTTTGCTGCGTTCGCTGGATTTGAAATAAACTGGACTTGTTCAGGAGCGATGGTTCCAGAAGAAGCATCTTTCTCATTGACTCAGGATGATAATTGTAATAATTCTATTACGGTGGAAGCAACACCTATTGGAGATTTTGATTATACCTGGAACTTTGGAGATGGCAATATCATCACGACAAATGAGTCTGTTTTAAATTATAACTACCAAACTTCTGGTACATATGATATCACTTTGGAAGTGAGTAATGTGATTGGTGCAACTATAGCAACAGGAGAGGTAACGATTACTGAAATTCCATTTACACTAGAAGCAGATATTTCTTCTGATTTTGTAAATATAGGAGAAACCTTTTCGATGGAAGCTGTAGTTGATATAACGCCAGTGTCTTATTTATGGATTCCACAAGTAGGAGATACACTGACGGATGCTTTTGAAAATTATTCCTACGATGTTCCAGGAGACTATATCATCTATCTCGAAGTAACGGATGCTGAGGGATGTAAAATGTTTGTGGAAACAGCAATGGAAGTAGTTGATCCAACCAGTGCTACCGATCTCGATATCATTGAAGATTTTAAAATTATTCCAAATCCATCTAATGGACAATTCGCTTTATCCTTAGATTTTACAGAAACTAAAAACGCGAGCATTTTGATGTTCAATTCACTAGGTCAGATCATTCATGATGAACGACTAGGAAATATTGAAAGCGTAAATAAAGATTTAAATTTTACAAATCTGCCTTCAGGAATTTACTTCCTTTCAGTCCTTACAGATCAAGGAACAGCTGCTGTTCGTAGATTAGTAATTCAGAAGTAAGAACAAGCTAGGTTTCTAGGATTTGAAAAAGTCACTAATTTCTGGTCATTGTTGGTTTCGCTTCAATGACTAGTAATTAGTGACTTTTTTTTAAGAAGGATGACTCAAATTCTATCCTCCTGATTCATCAAATTCTAAAAAATACCTATCTTCAAGGCAAAAAAAGCTATGAAATTATTCCCCTTACTATGCATATTATTTAACCTAATTCCACTCACCGTCACAGGATTAGAGCTTGAGACACATTTCGGTTTCTGTGCTTCAGAAGGAAGTGGTCAAGCCATCCTTATTGCCTCAGGCGGTGAAATGCCTTATACTTATCAATGGAGCGATCCCAATTTAGTAGGAGATGAAGTTTATGATTTGATTCCTGGAACTTATTCCGTCACGGTCAATGATGCAAATGGATGTGCAGTTGTCGAAACGTTTGAAATCCTCAGCCAATCTTCTGTATTTTTAGATTATGTTGTTTTTGATATTACTTGTCCAGGCTTCAATGATGGTAAAATTTTTATTGATGCCTTCACGCCTTCAGATTTAAAATTTAGTACAGATGGGGTTAATTTTTCAGACCAAACAATTTTTGAAAACTTAGAACTAGGAAATTTTAATTTATATGTATTAGAAAGCAATGGATGCATTACCGAAGAAGTATTCAATATAGTCGAACCGTTTGAAGTATTTGTAGATGGAGGGGACGATTTTCAAATATTATTAGGAGAAGAAGTCACAATAAGTCCAATTATTAATTCTCCTTCTAATGACGTACTCTTTGAATGGTCAAGTACTGATCCTGATTTTGCCCCTTGTACCGGATGTGTTGAGATCACTGTAACACCTTTTGAAACGACAACATATACCGTCACGGTTACTACCGTTCCCGGTTGTTTCACGACTGACGAGGTTACGGTTTTTGTATCAAAACCGGATGATGTTTTTATCCCAAATGTCTTTTCTCCGAATGGCGATGGATTTAATGATCTGTTTACGATTTATACTGGTTCAAGTGTTCAAGCAATTAAGAAATTTACCATTAGAGATAACTTTGGAAGTATAGTTTTTGAAGCGCTAGACTTTATAGGGAATAATTTTATTTCAGGATGGGACGGTAGCTTCAGAGGGAAAAGAGTAAATCCAGGTGCTTTCATCTATCACGTACAAGTCGAGTATCTGGACGGAGAAATCAAAGATTTTTTTGGGACAGTCACTTTAGCAAAGTAGAAAAATGCTAATAGTGCAACGAATAAGTTCTCGAAGAAAATTTATTTTATATGTGTCTCAATCTGCTTTATGTAATTCAACGTAAAAAATAATCTTACGAAAATAATATTCCAATATAATCCATGAAAGAAATAATATTTTTCCTCCTTATCTCTAACTTCATCATGGCACAAAATTTCATCCAAGTAAAAGGCAAACATTTCGAAAAAGAAGGAAGACCTTATTATTATTTAGGAACCAATTTCTGGTACGGCATCAATCTCGGATCGAAAGGACCAGGAGGAAATCGAGAACGACTAATTCGGGAATTAGATCGCTTTCAAAAATCCGGAATCAATAACCTTCGCATCATGGCTGCGAGCGAAGGCCCTGATACAGAGCCTTGGAGAATGACACCTTCCCTGATGCCAAAGCCAGGAGTCTACAATGAAGACTTGCTCGATGGCCTCGATTTTTTATTAGCTGAAATGGCCAAGCGAAATCTCCATGCCGTCGTCTGTCTCAATAATTTTTGGGCCTGGTCGGGAGGTATGGCACAGTATGTAAATTGGGTTACTGGAAAACCGATCCCTTACCATCATCCAGTTGATGGAGGTTGGACAAAATACAGTTTGTATACATCCAAATTTTATAAACTAAAAGAAGCCAAAGCTTTATATTGGAAACATGTCGAGACCATCATCAATCGCAAAAACGCCTATACAGGGAAACTATACAAAGATGATCCAACCATCATGTCTTGGCAATTGTGTAATGAACCAAGAGGAATGTTCCACCCTCGTAAATACCGTCGATGGATTAGCGAAACTGCAGCCTTAATAAAATCTTTTGATCCAAATCATTTGGTCTCTATCGGTAGTGAAGGAGAAACGCCTTATCCAATTGGTAATAAATTCAAGAGAGATCATGCCGATAAAAATATTGACTATTTTACCTTTCATATTTGGATACAAAATTGGCAATGGTACAATCCAGAGAAACCAGAAAAATCTTTTCCTCGGGCATTGAGAAAAGCAGAGAAATATTTTGAACATCATCTGGAGATTGCTGAAGAAAATGGCAAACCAATTGTCCTCGAAGAGTTTGGAATTGCCAGAGATAATAATGATCATAATCCAAGTTCGAGTACAGAATGGAGAGACAAGTATTTTGAAGAAATGTTTCAAATGGTTTTTACGCATGCCTATGTAGGTTCTTCAATCGCTGGGTGTAATTTCTGGGCCTGGGGAGGAGAGGGGAGACCCCGATCTCCAAAGACAATCTGGAAATCCGGAGACGAATTTATTGGAGATCCTCCGCATGAGTTTCAAGGCTGGTATTCCGTTTATGAAAAAGATAAAGAGACTTTAGCTGTCATTGAAAAATACACAAAAATATTTATAGCTTTAGCAGAAAGAAAATAATATATCGTTCTCCTTCAGTCAAATCGAGCGAAGTCAAAATCCTCACTGTCATATCAAGCATTGGCCTAGCTTGATGCAGTGCATCAAATGGGCGGAAGTCGAGATTCACTCTCTTATCTCTATTTCTCCGTAGAAGAAATCTATCCTTATCACCGCAGGTGATCTATCCCCACTCCGATTCATCGCATACGTGTGAACCTTAAATGAAAGTTTTGGTAGGAGTCTAATTATTAAATTTAATTCTGAAGCCAAAAGTTAGGGAGAATGGCCTTTTACTTTTTAGTGAAAATCAGTTTAAGATCCGTTAAAAATTATAAATTGTTTGAGTCTTCTTAATATTTAGAATCAGCTCAGAACTAAAATAATCAATGACCTAAAAGTAAAAAAGTAATGAAAGGCGAGTTTTTAGAATTTAGGATTTTGAATTGATTTTTGCGTTTAAAAAAGTATACAGCCTTGACTTTTTTGTTTCTTTTTTCCTTAAGGAAAAAAGAAAATTGATTTAAGACTTAAATGTTAATTGGTTGATTATCAAATGAATAGGCAGTATGGCTCACTCTGTTTCCATTCATCGGAATCTATCCCTCTTTTTCCTCACCGCTCAGCTCCCCCTCCGTATACAACTTCCCCTTCGGCAATTTCTTCCGTCCCGCTTTCACCTCCGATGCCTTTACATCCTCATGTTCATTACTAAAAGCATTTCGAACAAATGAAAGAATATTTGCAATATCCTGATCCGACAAATCCTTATTGTCTTTTAAGCCAGGCATCACTGCATTCAATTCATATCGTTGTCCATTAACCGTAATCGGACCTTGCAAACCATGCAACGAAATCAGAATCAATTTCTCTGGATCACCTTCGATATATTCAGAATTGTAAAGTGGAGGCGCTAGATTTTTGATACCCATTCCACCTGCTCCATGACAAGAAGCACAATGCTGTTTAAAAAGTTTTAAACCAATGGTTTTGGTATCTTGATCAGCAACATATTTTTGATTAGAAATTGGAGACTGACTCTTTGTTATTATTGTTTTTAAAAATCCAAGAATTGGATAATTCGTAGATCGGCCACTCTTAACGGTTAGGTGATAATGAAAAGATTTTTCGAATCCACTAAGACTGCTCAGTATCGCTTCGATAAACATCGTATCATTAGGATAGCGATCTAAAATCTCTTCTAAAATAACAAATGTATTTTCATCTCCTTGAAAAGCATTCATGGCAATATGTAAATCGATTTCAACAGATCTTTTCTCCAATGAATCAAGAAGACCAGAGCCAATAATGTCAATATTCTCTAAGGAATTTAATTGCTGAAGCGCCGCATTAACCATGGAAGGATTGTAACTGCTAATTACCTCTAATAATAATTTTTCATCAACCGCATCCAAACCTTCTAAGGTCCACAAAGCATGTAAACCTTCCATTTTATCTTTGTTAGAAATAGCCAATGTCTTTAAATTAATAATCAACTTGTTCAATTCCTCTTGACTAATGTTTTTTGCTTTTTGATCAATCAAAAGTTGTTGAGTCCGATCTCTTACCCAGCCATTTTTATGACTTAAAAATTGAATCAATTCCTCATTGCTTTTGCCTGCCAGTTTTATCATTGGATCATCATGGCGACTGACTTTTAAGATACGACCATAATCAACGATCGTATCTAAACCTCGTTCCAGGTAAAGCTCCCGGAGATAAGCGGTCATGTAAACTTTATGCTGAATAATTCCATTATGGTAATCGACCACATACATGGCACCATCTGGTCCATTATATAAATTTACAGGGCGAAAAGCCTCGTCATTTGAAATCAAAAACTCCTTGTTTTCATAAGTCAATTGACCATCAATGGTATATCCTTTTTTAGAAAGGTCAATTCTTTTGACCAAGTTGACTTCAGGACCACAAACAAAAGCATTTCCTTGATGCTCATCAGTAAAACTATCTCCCCGATAAATAACAGGACCGCAAGCAGATGTAAAAGTTTTTAAATAATTATTCTCATCTAAAACACCTTCGATATATCCACGATTGACAGCGGTTGCTTGTATCGGATACACTCGGCGATCTTTTAGGATTACCTCGTTTTCTCCACTTTTGTTTTTAAAAAAAGGATTTTGATTCAATTGATTCGGTAATACAAAATCGCCATATAATGGATTCGAATTATCATTATAAAAAAGTCGTCCATCATCATCATGAGTGATGCCCCACTGACCTCGGAAGGAAGTTTTTTCTTTCAACCATTCACCATCTTTCATGCGATACCGAAAAACACATTTGGCACTATAAATCCAATTATCGATATTCAAATCTAATCCGTTAGGTTGATGTTCTATATTTCCACCAGTCACATACTCTGCATCAACTAGTGTTTTCTTTCCCGGCTGATCGCCATCGATTTCAACAAACCAAAGATTTGGTGGTTCGGCATAAAGGAGTCCACCATAACACAGTTTCATGGCCCGAGTCAATATCATTCCATCTAGAAAAGTTTTTGCTTTTTCAAAATGACCATCTTCGTTTTTATCTTCTAAAATAAGAATCCGACCCACAGGTTCTTCTTCTCCAGTACCATCGATATTTGGCATATAGCCAGGCATTTCCAAGACCCACATTCTACCCTGATTATCAAAGTCAATCGCAATCGGAGATTGGATCAAAGGCTCTGAAGCAGAGACTTCCAAGTCGAAGCCATCTTCAATCTCATAGCCTTCTAAAATAAGCCTGGATTCAGAGTCAGACGGCTTGCAACTAAAGAAAACCAAGAGACCACAACAAAGCAGAAAGAGAAAGTTCTTGTCAGATAAATTCATAGCCTGCAAATATAAGCAAAAGCTATCTTGGAAGTACATAGAAATTAAGAACTACCTCAAACAATTTCAAGAAAATATATCCCCACGTTTATAAGGTCGCTACACTTTAACGACCTCACCCCAGCCACTTCTTGCCCCTTATTGTTGAATCGAGCGAAGTCGAGATTCAATATATTATCGTACCTTCGTTTAACAATATATTTTCCAACAAAAAGAGCTCCCTATTGTTATTAAAGATATGAATCAGCAAAAAGCTATAGATCAAGATTCCAAAGCTGTCAATATTCTTCATTTTGAAGAGTTAAAACATGATAATCCAAATTCAGATTGGTTGCTGCTCATCCATGGAGCAGGAGGAAGTACACGTACCTGGAAAAAACAAAAAGACGATTTAAGTGCTAGTTATAATTTGTTAATTATTGACTTACCAGGACATGGACAATCCAAGCATAAGCCATTGGAAGAAACAGTCTATGATTTTGACTTGATTAGTAATAAAATTTGGGAAGTAGTTGATCATTTAAAAATCTCAAACGTCCATCTTCTTGGGGTATCACTAGGAGCTATCATTGCATTGAAGATGCGAAATATCCGTCCCGTTAATGTGACATCGATTGTTCTTGCCGGAGCAATCGTTCGACTAGATACAAAGATGAGAGTGATTGCTTCTTTAAGTTTGAAATTAGCAGAAGTTATTGGTTTTGAAAAATTGTATACATTCGTAGCTTGGATGGTTCTTCCAAAACGGAATCATAAAAAATCCAGAGAAATATTCATTCGAGAATCCAAACATTTGACCGATGAGGAGTTTAAAAAATGGACAGGGATGTATGGAAAGTGTCTCAATGAGACCCTACAACAAATCTATCATGCTGTTTCTGAAATTCCTACGATCTTGATTATGGGTGAACAAGATCATTTCTTTTTAAAACAAGCTAAAAAATATGAACAACTACATAAGAATGTACAACTTATGATTGTCGAAAAGTGTGGACATATTGTCAATCTTGAAAAAGCAGAAAGCTTTAATTCAATCTGTATACATTTTTTAAAAAATCTAAGACCTTCCTAAAGATTAGCCAGAAAACGAGTCAGGCATTGGCTTTTTTCAATCCACAGCTAGGAAAATAAAATTTATGCATTATCAATGCAAGTTACGTCCCATCACTAAAGACCAAATCATTAATCCTTCTTTTCAAACAGATGTTTGTCAGATTTTTAACATTCTGACCGCTTTATTATTTAAAATACCTAGCATTTATTATATTTAGTCTTCTTTAGCTATCTGCCGTAGACCTTTTACAAAAAACCTTAAATCTGTTTTTAGACTCCCCAATGTTACAATTGTAACTACACCTCTTGTATTTATTTAATTTGAGATGTAGTAAAAAATATATTTTAGATGCTAGTAGGTTTTGAAATTACCAAAGAAACGTTCTAAAGTAATTTCTAAAACCTAGAGCATTCAGCATATGCTAAGAGTTTATACCATTAATAAAACAGCCAAACGTAAAAAATGAAGAAGGCAGCCCTGTACTTAACATTGTTATTCCTAGCAATAACTTCGCAATCCTTTGCCCAGAATGTCATCCGTTGTGAAATGGAAGAAAGAACGGAAATCTTTAAAAAGACGGCTCCGGATTATTACCAAAGTTTGCAAGAACCATTCGTCGTAGAATCGGGAAGCAGGCAGATGATGGATATTGTCACAATTCCCGTTCATGTAATTATTGTACACCCTCCAGGGCAAGCAGTAGGAACAGGAGTTAACTTTCCAATGGATCATATCCAATCTCAGATTGATGTACTCAATGAAGATTTCAGAAGATTAAATGCAGATGCATCAAATACGCCAGATGTATTTGATGCTGCAGATTCTGAAATAGAATTTTGTCTAGCGGTTGTAGATGAAAATGGAAATGATACAGATGGTGTTACCCGTTATGGGACCACTGATAATCTCAATAATGACGAAGCAGATATTAAGAACGCAACAGGATGGAATCGAAATGACTATCTGAATATTTGGGTAGGGCCTAACTTAGGCGGAATTCTTGGATGGGCTTACTTGCCTTCTCTTGGTGGTTTACCACCTGCTCATCTCGATGGGGTCGTCGTCGCAAGTACAACTTTCGGAGGTCCAGGATATGGAACAGCAAGCCCTTATGATTTAGGAAGAACAGCAACACATGAAGTTGGTCATTATCTTGGGCTCAATCATGTTTGGGGCGGCGGTGGCGGTGGCTGTGGTCAGGATGATGGTTTTGCAGATACACCAACTCAATCCGGATCTAATTTTGGTTGCCCGAATCACCCAGATCCTTCTTGTAGTAATGGTGGAGACATGTTTATGAATTACATGGACTATGTCAATGATGATTGTATGAATGCCTTCACTGAAGATCAAAATGCCTACATGCATCAAATATTGAATTCATCGAGATCC
>CAKZTD010000197.1 GCA_937921595.1 uncultured Saprospiraceae bacterium | reverse complement strand
ATTTTCTCTCATGTATTCAGCCGTATACCAGAACGTTCTTCCATCATCTTCGTCTACAGACATCATAGAATAATCTCCCCATCTAGTGAACGGATTAGTACTTAATCCTTCTGCAAAAATATATTCATCAACTGTCATTTCTCCCAAAGGATCAGATGATCGTCTTCCTGTATAAGCCAAACTGTAATCGTGATCAGGCCCCATAATGGTATAACCTAAACCGATGTTACCTGCAGCATCCATTGCGATACTTGCCATAAATCGATTGTTGTTATCAGGAGAAATTGTTCCTTGTTGGTAGATTTCCCATTCACCACCAGTAACTTTTCTTAGCTCATACCAACGGACACCCGCAAGATTATTTCCATCCACATCAACTACATGATTTAAAACCATTGATTCATGCGAACCAAAATTTCTATACTGTACTCTATGCATTAATACATGCATCAAAGAAGAAACGGTGTTACCATCGGAGTCAGTCAAACAGTTAAAGATACTTCCTGCGATACAAGCATTTCCATCGAAAGGCTCTGTAAATAACTCTATAGGTCCTGTAACTGTGGTATTGTTTGCATCATCCCAATCTACATCAATTTCCCAAACCTCTAATTTATCTTGACCACCATCCCAAGCATCATCATACATTCTTAAAACATAATTTGGACTTCCTGGAGGCGGAGGACTTAATGCTCCATCCCAATCTGCAGAAGAACAAACTTGGAATGCAAATTCATTAACTGCTGGAAATTTTGGAACACCAACACGCTGCATTTCTACAGTCGCATCTCCATTTAAAAGAGCTGCTCTATCTAAAATATAAACAGGTACATTCGGATCGCCACCTTCATTGGTTGTAAAATAATAGGCATCAGCCCAAATTCCGTATTTTGGATAATCTGGTAAGCCTGATGGTGTTTGAAATTCATAAGCATAAAAACTTCCTAAAGGATCAGAAGTTTCTGATACTGCCACCAATACAGAAGAAAAAGAACTAGCAATCTCAGAGAAAATCCATCGTTCTGCACCTTGATCCCAAAGAACAACAGGATCTCCCAGACCTTGTCCTCCAAAGTCTGTCCAAAGCGTGTTCATACTAATCAGTTCCTGAATTGTATTTCCATCTTTATCAAAAACATTAAATAATGATCCACCACCATTTACAGTTTGAACATAATAATCAGGACTTACATCTCCATTAGTATCTGGAGGTGTTGACCCAGAATCATCTCCTCTGATTCCTTCAAAAAGTAAAATCGGTTCAACTGGAATAACAACTTGCAATAAATTATTAATTTGTCTAACCGGATCAACTCCTACCGGAAGCGGATTAGGATTATTTTCTTTCATCGGCACTTGTCCTTTGAAATTCTCAGGCCCTGCAAAATGACTTTTCTTTAATTTCTTTTTATCAACGATATTTGCTGGACCATATATAGCAATATCCCTTAATGGTTCTGTTTTACCAAGGAACCTAACTTCAGATACTTCAGCTCCTGTGATCGTTTCGATCTGTGCGTTTAAAGGAACCAATACTGAAAGGAATACTAAAATGGTGAGCACTCGAGAAATGAGTGTTTTCATAACTTATTAGTTTTTTTGTGATTAATTAATTCTTAGTAATAGGAAAGAGGAGATCATAGATAAAATCCTCAATCTCTAAATTAGAAAAATCATTTAGTTTTAAGTCTAAAACCAAGCGCATTTTTTGATGAAAAAGAAACTTATTCGCTTTTTTTAAGAAAAAGTTACTAAGCCGACATTAGAATAGTCGCTTTTAAGGTAAGTTAAATGAAACGTGAGCCCGTTTTATAAAAAAGGTGGATAGAACAAAAAGCGTTCTTAATGCTGCTTTGTTCTATCCACCGAGTAAATATTATCCTACAACGATGTTGATCATTCGCTTAGGGACAACGATTACTTTTCGAACAGATTTACCTTCTGTCCATTTTTGAATTTCTTCTAAAGCCAAAGCCGCTGTTTCCAACTCTTCTTTGGTTGCAGTAGATGGAAAATCAACTACTGCACGTTTTTTACCATTAATACTGATTGGGTATGAGATCGAATCTTCTACCAAATATTGCTCATCCAATTTTGGAAAACCTGCATCTTGAACCGTTCGTGTCGTATCCATTCCACCTAATTTGAACCATAATTCATCGGCAATATGCGGTGCAAACGGGCCAATCAATCTAACCAATGGTTCTAAAACTTCAACTTTATTACAATTGATTTTTCTCAAATCATTGGTCGCAACCATGAAGGCACTAACACAAGTATTAAAGGAAAAACGTTCAATATCATCTGTTACTTTTTTGATTGCAGTATGCAAGATTTTCATCTCCTCTTTCGTAGCTGCTTCATCAGTCACTTCGAATGCTTCTTCTTTATTGAAAAACATTCCCCAGAACTTTCTCAAGAAATTTGAAACCCCATTGATCCCTTTTGTATCCCAAGGTTTTGATTGTTCTACTGGTCCTAAAAACATCTCGTACATTCTAAAACAATCTGAACCATATTTTTCAACGACATCATCAGGATTGATTACATTGAAATATCTTTTCGACATTTTTCCTGTCTCAGATTGTGTAAACATATGACTGTCTGTCGCTCCATCATCTGAAGAGAATTTACCTTTATGATACACCCCACTTGCACATTCAAAATAAGCATCTTTATACTCTGGTCTCCAATCGATAAATTTCTTGATGCTGTCAATATTTAAATAAGAATTTTCAGATCCATATTCATTGACAAAATCAACATAAATTGGAATTCTTGCATAATCCGTTGTTCCTCTTTCTTTTGTCAATTTAGTACAAGCGAAATGATGGTGACCATCTTTCTTATTTTTCATCAAATAAATAAATTCGATGACACCTTGAATCATTCCTTGATTGATCAATTTTTTAAACGGTTCCACAGTCGGTACCAATCCTTGATCATACAAGAACTTATGCCAAAATCTAGAGTACATTAAATGTCCAACAGCATGCTCCGTTCCTCCAACATATAAATCTACTTCTCTCCAATAATTGATCGCATCTTTGCCTGCAAATTCTTTTTCATTTTCAGCATCCATGTATCTTAAGAAGTACCATGACGAACCTGCAAATCCAGGCATCGTATCTGTTTCTCTAGTAAATCCTTCTTCTGCATTTACCCAATCTTCACGACGAGCTAATGGAGATTTACCACCAGAAGCAGGTTTGAAATCTTCTAAGTCTGGTAATTCTAAAGGCAAGTCTTCTTTGTCCATCGCATGCGCTACACCATCTTTATCATACTTAATTGGAAATGGTTCTCCCCAATATCTTTGGCGGCTATAATTCGCATCTCTTAAACGATAGTTTATTTTCCGTTCGCCCAATTCTTCTCTTTCGATCTTCGTCAACATCTCATCAATCGCAGCAGGAACTTCCATTCCATCAATGAAATCAGAATTAATCATTGTTCCCAATTTATCATGCTTACCAGCTCCAGGGTATTTTGATTTATCGATAACATCAATAATTGGAATATCAAATTTAGTTGCGAAAGAATGATCTCGATCATCATCACTTGGTACGGCCATGATTGCGCCTGTTCCGTAATCCATCAAAACATATTCTCCAATGTAAATTGGAATGTTTGTTTTTGTAAAAGGATTCACCGCATGAGCACCGATAAAGACACCAGTTACTTCCTTCACTTCTGACATTCTCTCTCGCTCTGATCTGGAATTTACATAA
>CAKZTD010000196.1 GCA_937921595.1 uncultured Saprospiraceae bacterium | reverse complement strand
GACATATTAAAAATTGAGATACCATTAACTAAAAAATATATACCTTTTAATGTTAATATATCCCCATTGCATAAATGTGCCTATCATATTAGGAAAAATACTAAGATATTGCAACTGTGTAGTTTTCTCATAGTATGTTTAGTTCTCCTACATTCAACAGCCTCCGAATGTAGGAGATTTTTTTTGCCCTTCCTCGACTGGGCTCGGAATGACAAAATTCAAGATTTAGTTTTTCTCCAATATTTCAAAACTCCTTTCAATCGTATTCCCTTTTTCATCCACTAAAGTCAAGACATGCATTCCAGGTTCAGGTTGTAATTCGAGATCATGGAAATGCTGAGTGCTTCCAATAAACTCATTGTCTAAATGCCAATAGACATTGGTCTCTGGATTTCGATGAGCCATTTTAAAAACCGTTCGACTTAATTTTCCATCAAGGTCGATAGGGACATAGATTCGAGCTTTGTGCTTTGGATAAATCATCTGCATATTGGCAGCGGATTGATCTGCGGCACTATTGCAGTCAGCGCGAAAAGGTGGAAGCAATTTATAATTGGGATGCTTAGGTTTGTAGTAATGTTCTTCAAGTGGAGGAAGCACAAATCTTGATTCATGAATCATATTGGAAGGAGCTTCACAATCACTACTCACTCTCCATGATTTACTTTGGTCAAGGTGAATCAATTGATGAAATTTGCAAGCATCCGCATGAACGCCATTTTTATAAACCCACTGGGTATCCGCTTCGCAATGGAGAAGCGCTCGATAGCCACTTTTTTTACAAACTGATACCTGAACCATTTCATCGAAAGGTTGGTCAAACCAATCAGGATTATCCAATTGGTCGAATACATCAAATAAAACCGGAGCTGCAGCCAATACACCGATTAAGCCTGGGCGACCTTCGCCATCCGCATTTCCAACCCAAACACCTACGGCATACTTTGGCGTTACACCAACCGCCCAAGCATCTCTAAATCCGAAACTTGTTCCTGTTTTCCAAGCAATCTTTGTACTTGATCGAAAAGACTGCCAGTCTCCTTCTGAGTTTGGTCGTTCCACTTCCGTCATTGATTCAAAAGCTTGATAAATAGAAGCCGCTGAAAGAACCGTTGGCTCGTCAGTCAATTGACTCTTCTGTATCCCTGGAGTCAAATGATTTCGTTCATAATTTAATGGTCGAAAATCTTTGAAATGATATTTTCCATTGTAATCATAAAAATGATTGAGCGTTCGTGCCATACCGGCATAGGCATTGGTGATTTCTTCGAGTTTTGCTTCCGCTCCACCAAGGACTAAAGTAAGACCATAATGATCAGGTGGTTTGTTGATGGTTGTAAATCCTAGTTTTTGTAAACCAAAATGAAATTTTTCTAAACCAAAATTAGAAAGCATTCTGACTAAAGGAACATTCAAGGAGCGAGAGACTGATTTTTTTGCAGAGACCACACCATCGTAAGTCTCGTAAAAATTTTTAGGATTATAACCTGCCATTCGAGTTGGAACATCAGATATTAAACTATTAGGAAGTAAGGTTCCCTCATCTAGCATCATGCTGTACAAAAATGGTTTTAAAATACTACCTGTACTTCGAGGAGCTTTGATCACATCAACTTGCTCATGATGATTTTTTCCGGATTTGACATTGCCTGCATAAGCCAGGATGTTTCCGGTTTCTACTTCAACGACGACCGTTGCTAGGTTGTAAATATGATTTTCCTTAAGATGGTTTTTATGATTTTCTAAAATCCGACTAAGGTTAGCTTGAAGCTTTCGATCTATGGTCGAAGTCATCTTGGTTCGTTTTCCTTTTTGTCCTCTGAAATGTTCAAGGTAAGCTCGATCCATTAAATGAGGGGCTAAGCGTGGAAGTGGCAATGGCTTTTCAGGAAGTGCCTCTTCTTTAGCAAGGTCACAAGTCATTTGATCAATCGAACCATTTTCCAGCAGTCGATCTAGTAAACGATTTCTTTTTTCAAAAAGCGCTTTTCTATTTCGACCAGGATGAATCAAAGCAGGGCTATTTGGAAGGACTGCAAGCGTTGCTGCTTCACTCCAGGATAAGTACTTTGGACTTTTGCCATAATACCTCCAGGAGGCTGCTTCTAAACCAACGACGTTTCCACCGAAAGGAGCGTTGGATGCATAGAAAGATAAAATTTCTTTTTTTGAATATTTTAATTCCAATCGAGTAGCTAAAATAACTTCTACTAGTTTTTGATAGAGGTTTCTTGATTTACCTTTTCGAGCCATACGAATCACCTGCATGCTGATCGTACTCGCACCACTGACTAGTTTTTTATTAGAAATATTCTGCTTTATCGCTCGGATTATGCCTTTAGGATCGACTCCCGGATGACTGTAAAATCTTCGGTCTTCAAATTCTATAATTGCTTGTGCAAATTTTTCTGGAATAGAATCGTTTTGTGGAAAACGCCATTGACCATCAGCCGCAATACGAGCACCTAAAAGATATTCATCTTTATCTTCTAAAACCATACAGGTCGGATCATCAAAGAGGGGAGCGGGCAAACAAAACCAATAAGCGATGATCAACAATAGTGAAACAACTAAGGTTTTTCGCTTATGCTTTTTAAATAGAAAATGATATGTTTTCTTTATTCGCTTCATTATAATACAATAAGTAAGAGTATAGAAAAAATCATGCAAGTTGAAAATAATTTAAACCATAAAGAATACTTAATTCTAAGATAAAATGGCATTAAGTATTCGGTGTTCGGGCTCTCCTAAGGCCGAATGCCGAATGCCTATTTTACTTATTTACAAAGCATTGCTTTAGTCATTCTCAATATAAATATGATTAATGCAGTCTTGTTACTTACAATAATAAAGCTTTTCGATAATATTACTTTTAGAAATAGAATATATGAAGGTTGAAAACTATGATTCGTTAGAAATGGAAGAGGATTTGTTGTTTGAAGTATAAATGTAATATAAAGTCTCCGTGTAACTCTGTGCTCTGTGTGGTTAATAAGAAATCCACAGAGAACACAGAGAGTCACAAGGTAGTAATGAGTATGTCAAGATTTTAAAACAATCTGCATGACTCCTGTTTTCTAAAAACTATTACTGAACAACCAGTTTCTTAACCATCGATTGATGATCAACTTTCAAATCAATAAAATATAAACCTTTAGGAAGATTCTCTTCAATATATAATTTATAAGCTCCACTATTTTGAATACCATTTTCTACTACTCGAACGACTTGGCCTAATTGATCATAAATAACCAATTGAACATTAGCCTTTTTAGTAATCGCATATTCGATGGTCGTAGCACCAAAACTTGGATTCGGATAGATGTCCATTAAAAACTGAACCGATTCAATATCATCTGCATCCAAAACGAAATCAGAATAACCTCCTGGAGGTTCCGGTAATTTTTGATCCGTATATAATCGATATTCACCAGCTAATAAATCAAGGACATTAGTGGTGTTTTCGACCATGATAGAGTCACCCGAAAAGTATTCATACCACATTCCAGTACTTTGGAAATTTGGGTTTACAGATTGATCGACGATATGGAAGTTAGTAAGTACCGTTACGTTCATATCTGTACTATTCAGATTAATTCGTTTCGCAAAACCACTAGCTTGGATGTCAAAATCTGTCGTTGCAAAAACCGGATAATCTTTTCGCAAATTCATCATAGCGCGAGTGATGTCGTATAGTTTTGCTCGTTCAGGAACATCTTGGTAATCCCATCTGATTGGTTTGTTCGCAACTCTACAGGACTCATCAATGGTTCCGTTTGGACAATAATTAATAGAAAAATCATAACCCAATTCTCCAAATTGCCAAAGCATTTTTGGTCCTGGAACACTATAGTAATAAACCGAAATCAACTCTTGTCTTTGTAATGCCGTTGAAAAGTTTTTTACATTATAATTCGAGTTTGAGTTTCCAAATTCCTGGTTTTTATACATCAAACGTTCCTCATCATGACTTTCTACAAAAGAAACTAAATTCGGCTCACTCCAACCACGACTGGTGTAAGTCAAGCCATTTAAATTATTTCCCGGATAACCCATTGTTGCTTCATTCGCATTATGATTCATGTTACCCCAAAGCATCATTCCATAATCTGATAATTCCGTTTCTTCGTCATTATTTCCAAAGTGTTCCATGATCGCATAAGCGTCAGGTGTGAAAGACCAAACGACATCTGAGTAATGTTTTAAAATTGCAATCCGGCCCGCATCATATGAACTCCAGGCACCAACATTATCACCATAATCCGTTTGCGTAAATCCTTTTGAAAGATCAAATCGAAAACCATCCACATGGTATTCTGTTAGCCAATATTCTAAAATCCGATCAACCCAAACGGTTGTAGCAGGACTCTCATGATTGACATCATTAAAAACATTAAATGGATGTGTAGCTTCTGCATTTAAGTATGGACTATCTGCTGCAGGACGATTATTTGCTGAATCCCAATATAGTTTTGCCAATGGACTTCTGCCAGTTACCTGATTATAAACGACATCTAAAATAACCGCAATTCCTCTGCTATGGCATTCATCAATAAAAGTTTTAAAAGCTTCTGGAGTCCCATAATATTTATCCAACGCCATATGATAAGAAGGATTGTAACCCCAGCTTTCATTACCATCAAATTCACTCACTGGCATCAATTCAATAGCCGTGATTCCCATTCGATCCAGGTAGTCCAAAGTATCCAAAAGTGTTTGATAATCATGACGATCAATGAAATCTCTCAGTAGTAATTCATAGATCACCAAGTCAGTTTTTTCAGGACGTTGGAAGTTGTTGTTTTGCCAGTTAAACTCAGAAGCTCCAGGTTGTATCAAAGTAACTTCTTGAGTCGTATGATCGATGGGGTAGGCTGGCATGTTTGGAAAGGTCTCGGCCGGAATAAATTGATCTTCTGAATGATGTAAAACCAATTCGCTAAAAGGATCTGCAATTCGAATGGCACCATCTACTAAATACTGAAAAGTATAATATTCTCCTTCGATAAGATTATCAATGGTCAGCCAATAAGTATTACCATCAATACTTTTGTTCATTTGAAAATCTTCGTCTAATTGCCATTCATTGAAATCTCCAAGTACAAATACGTTTTGTTTATTGGGTGCAAATAATCTAAGCGTTATGGAAGTTCCACTATTATAATTGATTCCATCTCGGGTACCAGCAGGAGGATTTTGAGCCGGAGGACTTAATGGAATAATATAGGAAAAAATCGAAGTGTCAGTCTCTATTCCATTGGTAGCAATAAACTGAATTAGATGACTTCCTGCAGCTGTTGGTAATAAAATTTGCTGGATGGAATTGCCAGTTAATTGATTCACTAACATTCCATTATCATAAAGCGATAAATCTGCAGACTCAGAAGCCACGCCGAAGACTTCAATAGATTGACCAATCGAAGCAATAAAATTTGAAGTAGGTGTTAGAAAGCGAGTTTCTAAAGAACCGTTCAATTGATAAACAGGCGTATAAATATCTGAGCCATCTGCATTGCGTCCAACGACAGATCCATCCGCATTTCGGAATACAAAAGCCAATTCTAAGGCTTCTTCTCCCATTGGAATTCCGTAGTAATCGCGAATGTTATAGGAGATAGAATATAAGTCATTTCCTAAGTCTGTCATCAATACATTGGGATCTGTGGTTCCCCAATCACTGACTACATATTTCCAATCCGTTGGCCCAGAACTTTGATCTGTTATCACACCAGCATGCGCATAGATTTCACCATTAAAACCGGCTAAGGCCTCATTGCCTTCGGAGGCATCAAAAAATACGGTAATATCATCGTCTGTTCCCGGGAAGAAGGGTTCCGTCCAGATTAATTGAGCACTTAAAATATTCCCAAGAAATAAAGATAGAACACTACAAAAGAGTAACTTTTTGGACATCAAAAATGATTTAAAGATTTTGAGAAAATACTCTTGTCAAGAAAATTGGAAGTGTAGTTCAGATTGGTAAGCTAAAGATATGATTATTGAGGGGAGATTGAAAATTTTAAATGGTTTTTGTCAGATGGAAGGCCTTGAAATTGAATATTGATTTATGCCGTGATATAATTATGTGGTTATATAGCGATATCATGATATAACTATATAACCACATAAAATCCTACATCCCCTTCATACTCAAACTCACGCGTCCACGCTGCGCATCCACTTCCATAACTCGTACCCGAACTTGCTGCTGCAACTTCACAACCTCTGCTGGATCCTTTACAAACTTATCTGCGATCTGTGAAACATGCACCAAGCCACCTTCTTTAATTCCAATATCTACGAAAGCACCAAACTTAGTAATATTGGTGATGATACCTGGTAAAACCATTCCTGGTTCTACATCGCCAATTGATTTTATTTTTTCATCAAAACTAAAAGTCTTCGCTTCTCCTCGTGGATCAAGGCCAGGTTTTGCTAGCTCTTTGACGATGTCCGTTAAGGTAGGTAATCCTGTAGTTTCCGTAACGTAATTTTTGAGATTAACTTGCTTTCGAAGATCCGAATTAGAAATCAACTCATCAATAGTTGCGTTTAAATCGGCAGCCATTTTTTTGACAATCGGATAAGACTCTGGGTGAACTGCAGTATTATCCAATGGGTTTTTACTATTCCGAACTCTTAGGAATCCTGCACATTGTTCAAAAGCTTTGTCACCCATTCGGGCTACTTTTTTTAACTCTGACCGCTTTGAAAAAGTACCAATTTCAGAACGATATTCTACAATATTTTTCGCTAGGGTAGGGCCAAGGCCGGAGACATAAGTCAAGAGGTGTTTACTTGCTGTATTGAGATTAATACCCACAGAGTTTACGCAGCTTTCAACGGTGGTGTCCAAGCTCTCCTTCAATTTAGTTTGATTGACATCATGTTGATACTGGCCGACACCGATAGATTTAGGATCAATTTTTACCAGCTCTGCCAAAGGATCCATCAGTCGACGACCAATAGAAACAGCTCCTCTAACTGTAACATCTTTATCTGGAAATTCTTCGCGAGCAATTGCGGAAGCTGAATAAATGGAAGCTCCATTTTCATTTACTAAATAAACTTCCAATGGAAAGTCAAATTTTATTTTTTTACAAAGTGCCATCGTCTCCCGACCTGCGGTTCCATTTCCTACGGCGATTGCAGTGATTTGAAATTTATCAACCAATGATTTGATAGTACCCATTGCTTCAAAATCTTGACTTTGTGGTGGATGAGGATAGATCGTTGTATTGTGAAGTAAGTCTCCATTTTTGTTAATGCAAACCAGCTTACAACCAGATCGAAATCCAGGATCTAAAGCCAAGGTGTTTTTTTGACCTAATGGTGCAGCTAATAATAATTGTCTTAGATTTTCTGTAAAAACATTTATAGCTTCTTCATCGGCAATTTCTTTCGCCAAGTTTCTGAATTCTGTTTCGATAGAAGGGGAGAGCAATCTTTTATAACTATCCTTAACTGCCTCTTTTATTTGTTGAGCAGCAGCACCATTGGATTCTACAAATAGTTTATCTAATTGATAAAGCGATTCTTCTTCTTCCGGACCAATTTGAACCCTCAATAAACCCTCTTCTTCTCCTCTTCGAATTGCAAGTAATCGGTGGGAAGGACACTTACTCAATAATTCTTCGAAATCAAAATAGTCTCGATATTTTGCACCTGCCTCTTCTTTGTTTCTTGCGATTTTAGAACGGATGGTTGCACCACGTTTAAAAGCATTTCTAATTCGATTTCTAGCATCTTCGTCTTCATTAATCCATTCGGCCATGATGTCTCGGGCACCTTGAAATGCTTCTTCAATATCTGCTACATCGTCGTTTAAAAACTTCAAAGCTAGAGATTCAATGTCTGCTGTATTTTGCTTAAAAATAGAATCAGCTAGAGGTTCTAATCCTTTTTCTTTGGCAACAGAGGCTTTTGTTTTACGTTTCTTTTTATAAGGAAGGTAAAGGTCTTCTAATTCTGTAGGATCGTAAGTGGTTTCAATTCTAGATTTCAATTCTGGCGTCAATTTACCTTGCTCTTCGATAGCTGAGAGGATGGTTTGTCTGCGACTTTCCAGTTCTTCCAGTTTTTTCAATTCTGTTTTTATAGCACCAATTTGAACTTCGTCCAATGAGCCAGTAACTTCTTTTCTATATCTGGAAATAAAAGGAATGGTTGCGCCTTCTTTTAATAATCCAACCGTACTTTGAACTTTACGATCGCTAAGTGATAATCTTTGAGAAATGAGTTGTATGTGCTTTTCCATCTTCGACTATAGGGTATTAGTATGTTTAAAAAATCGAAGAGTAAAGGTAAGATTTATCCCTATATTTTAAGGTTTATTTTTGAACGAATAAAGGAGTCTTATTAATAAATTGAAAGATCGTTGTTAAGTCATTATCATTTTTAATATTTAGACCTTTTGAACGCATGAATTTTTCAATTTCTTTATGATGAGCTTTTGAAATTTGGCCTATTCCTTTTTTTGATCGTTTTATCTTTTTGGCAGGTTGATCTTCATTTTTATAAAAATAATCATTACCCTTTTTTAATAAATTAATTTTTCCTTCACTGATCAATTCGAAATAACCTAAAAATAGTTGATCCTTAAAAGGGTATTTTGATTGTATAAAAACCTGATTGTCAATTAAAATAGCTTGAGCTTTTTCTTGAAAAAGAACACATGGATCATTTCCTAAAAGTATTTCTATTTCATCCTCTTGAAGTAATAACCTAGCCATAACGGACAAGGTATCTCCAGTTGTCGTCAATAATATACTTTGTTTCCAAGGAACTTGTGATTTGATCGGATCGCTGATATTTCTTTTTCTACAAAAGAAGACCAGATTATTAGTGCTACTGCTTTCTAATTGTACATTCTTAAGTCCAAGAAATTCTGTTTCTGTTTTAGAATCTTGAGAAAATAGACTTGTTGTCAAACAGATAAGATATAGAAATACTAATGAAACGCTCAATTTCATAATAAAGGAGTTTAGATTTAAAAATTGAGAGCAGCAATTACTTTTTAGCGAAAAACGCTAATTTGTTATGTCACAAATATACAAAAAGTAATACATTTATGAGCAAAGTGTATACGTAAATAAATGTTAATGTTTGGTGGTAAAGGGCCTAAAATGGGTGTTAAACGAAATCAGAGTCTTTCCAATCGTCTCTAAGTTTTTTGAATTCCCTCAATTCAAGTTCATCTTCAGGAATAGTTGGAGGTGGTGGCTGGGATTTAGGAGAGCGTTTTTCTAGTTCTTTCTTGATTTCTTTTTCTTCCCAGGCTTTATCATTAAAATTCATTCCTGGGATGCCAAAGACAGCGATGTAATGAAAAAGGATAGAGATCCCCCAGGCAAGAGCTGGGAATCGAAACCACATTTCAAAAGGATCAGTAATCATATTGATACAAAAAAGAAATCCTATGATGATGCAGTAAGACGCTAAATGCCAGTAAAAACCTTTTTTAGCTTTTACTCGCTTTTTAGCACGTCGATATTCATCTTCTGAGTATAAATCGTCTGACATGTCGTTGTCTAATAATTTTTATTTAAACGAGGTCGGAATCATCCCATCCTCTTTTTTGTTTTTGGATCTCACGAAGCTCTAATTCTTCACGTGGAAGATCGCTTAGGCCTCCTCCCATCTTTTCGACTTCTTTTCTAATCTCTTTAGCTTCCCAATCAACACCACCAATTCCCTTAGAGCCTGGAAGCCCAAATACGCTTAGATAATTAATAGCTAACCCAATTCCCCAGAAAGATGCTGGAATCAACCAGCCAAAAGTTCCGGAATTTAAAAATACGATAAAGAACATAATCGTATTGATCGTTAAATAAACACCTAGATGTCTATAAAATAATTTCTTTTTTTTAACTCTCTTTTTGGCTTCTCGGTAAATATGATTTTCGTCCATTGTTTAATTTTAGTAAAATTTAAGCAAAACGAAGATAGACTTCAATTTATAATAGGTGAAAATTGTAGATTAATCGACAAATGACAAGCATTAATTTATTTTTTAGCTCCTGAGAATAATTTACGTCCTTGATTGCCCGTCAAGGTTCCAAGTCCTCCAAGAAAACCTCCGAGTAAGGTTGTGATCAAAAGCATAATGGTAGGACTCATTCCGCCAAATAATTCTCCTAGTCTACTTGCAATGATTCCTTCGTTTTGAAAATTTACAAAAGTAGCATAAACTCCCCAAAGCAAAGCTACTCCAAGAAAGCCAAGACTAAAAGCTCTGATTCCACTATAATCTGTAAATAGGCCAACTAGAGCGGCTACTATGACGATGCTCCACCATGGCAAAAAGGTGTGACCTAAATAACCTAAGATGATGATGGCTAAAGTATAAAGTATGAATTTCATATTTTTAGTTTTGATTAGGCAACGTTTAGTTAAATGTTTCTCTAAAAAGTATTTTATCGCCGCCTTCTGATGCGGATTTTAAAAACAACTTTTCATAATATTTTCCATTGGCCCAATGATCAAGCATATTGTCATAATAAGGGCTTCCGGGGTTTCCTGATTGTCCTCCAGGATAAACACCATAAGCTTTAACAGGCTTGCTCATATCAACAATCATTTTCCAAGATGCTCCATGATTTCCACGAACAACATTTAGAGCTGTTGCATCTCCTCCGACATCAAGTATTTTACTGCCAAAAGCATCAATCCGACCAAGGTGGGGAACTTTCGTTTTTTTATGAAGACCAAGGTTATAATCCTTATTGTTATTTAGTTTTTCTTTAATTTTTTCCAATGCTTTTTCATAAGCGAGAGTCACAACTTCTTGGGCTGTTTCAATTGCTGGAGTGTTTTTAATATCAAAAAAATCATGATCAGGAGCTTCTTCTAATAGTGCAATTGTTCTCCATGATTCTGGATATAAAAGATCGAGTTTCAATTCCTCTTCCTTACTTTGCATTTCATCCCAGGTAAGATTATAAAACTCCGAAAACCAATAATTGAAAAGAATAGGACTGATGTCTTCTTTATCAAAATAATAATCCCATGATTTTAAATCTTGGAGTATTTTCTTTTCCGTATCATCACTTGCTGGAGTTTTTAACAAACTAAGCATAAGCGGAAGTGCATCAGCAGCTTTAGAACTGAAGTTGTTGTTTTGTAAATCCATCATATCCTGGACTGTGATTTCTGACATTGAATCTAAAAGCATATTCAGTGTTCGTCCACGGTAGTCCTCAAAACCTCCATGGTAAGGATAAGGATAAGTACTGTCTGTTGAATGTTGGTTTGCAGAAGAGACAAAACCTCGCTCCGGATTTTTTACTTGCGGAAAATGATTTGGTGGAATGAACCCATGCCAGCCATTATCAGAATTGGAACCGTCTTGAATAAAGCGTCCCTGGTCTTCCCTTTTTAAAGGAAATTTACCTTGTATTTTTAAAGCGATATCTCCAGTGCTGCTAGCGAAAACAACATTCTGGGGAGGGACAACGAATTCTTGAACGGCTTCATAGTAATCATCAAAATTCTTAGCAGCATGGAATTTTCTAAAAACATTTAATTCATTGGGTCCGCTATCATGTGCTATCCATCTCATCGCTAAATCTTTCATCGGATGCTCAGGAGATTCATAAACAATCGGGCCCCATTCTGTATACCTGACGGTATCAATAATTGTTTTTCCACCTTTTACTTTATAAGTTTCATATTTTAATCTAACAGGCTTAACCTGATCGTCAAGAATGTAACTTTCACGAGATTGATCTGACCAAAGTATTTTATAATAATCCACAACATCATGTCCGACATTGGTCATACCCCAACTGACATCGTTGTTGAAACCAATCGTAATCCCAGGAAAGCCAGGAAGAGAAACTCCATATGATTGTGATCCAGGCGTGGTGATTTGTAATTCAAACCAAACGGAAGGTAAGGTCATTGCTAAATGCGGATCATTACATAAAATAGGTTGACCTGACTTAGTTTTGGAGCCTGAAACAGCCCAGTTGTTACTTCCAAGAAAAGGGGCTGGTTTTTCAAATGGTTTGTGATCATAAAGCCCCATCAATATTGGTTTCTTTTCTGGAATCTCAAGAGGTTCGAAATCCCAAATGGTTCCTTTAGGAACGATGGGAGATTGTTTCGGATTCTGTAATGGATATAAAAAATCGAAAGTTTCTTGTCCAAAAACCGACAAGGTGTTTGTGGATTCCAAATCATTTTCACGCATACATAAACTCTGAGCCATGGATTTTACAAAAAGAGCAGATTTTAAATTGGTCCATGCTTCTGGTTTATAATCTAATAATTTGAACTCGATAGGGTAGTCTCTTGGTTTCATGGATTGGATATAAGCATTGACACCTGCCGTGTAGCTGTTTAAATTTTGAATATCTTCGGGGTGTTTTTCCCAACCTTTTAAAGCGTTTTCTGCTGCGAAGACCATTCCTCTACGTCTTTGTAGTTGATCATTTTTGAGCGTGAGTTCGCCCATGACTTCGGAAAGACGACCACTTGCTGCTCGCGTTGAGATATCCATTTGCCAAAGTCGGTGTTTGGCAGTTATAAAACCTTGGATAAAGAATGCATCTTTTAGATTTTCTGCAAAAATATGAGGAATGAGTTGCTCATCATAAGTCACTTCAGCTTTTCCACTTAAGCCATCAAATTGATAAGACCGGTCATTGAATTGATTGACTGATTCACCATTGTTCCAAAATCCGGTAAATGGATTTAAAAGTTTCCCAATAGGGGGGATTGCTCTGGGTTTAATATCTATGGGGTTGTTTATGAAATAGGTGAACCCAAAAGTAATGAGTAGAATTACTATAAATTTTATGATTCTCATATAGTCTTTGATTAAAGGTTTGTTACCAGAGATTAAAAGTAGATAGTGGTAGTTTTTTTTCTCCCTTGACTAATGTAATACATAAATATAAATTCTTTTACTTTTATTCATCCTTTTCCAATAAGAGCTCGTTAGATTGATATATTGATGATGCTATATGATTGATTTGATTTTGTATTTGGTGGGAGTTTTGTTTTGAAACTCAGTTTATATTTTAAATATGATAAATTATTTAAATTTAATAAAAAACCGTGTTGCGGTGAATGGTCTAGAAGTGTTGAGGGTAAAGGCATTTTGACTAAGATGGATGTTTTTTGATGTCACAAAAAAACGTCATAGCTATTGGTTAAAATGAGGAAAGGCATTATTATTGTATTAACTATAATTATTTTAAAAGTAGTTTTTGTGTTTATTTGTTTGGGTTAGAGACCCTTGCTATACAGCAAGGGTTTTCTTTTTGTCCAAAGTCATCAAAAATACGCTCACAAAAAAAGCACTGTCTTAATTTAAGACAGTGCTTTTTTATTTGCTGAAAAGCGGTAAATTTTATTTTCCTCCATTCAAAATAGAAGGAGCGCTTGTAGGGACACCTGCTGGTTCCGCAGCTTTCTTATTTACTTTTCCTTTGATAGTAAGAACGATAGGACCATCACTATAGTTAGTTGTCAATTTAACTGTTTTAGTAAATTTTCCAATACGTTTTGTATCATATCGAACTTCAATCGTATTTTTTTCACCCATCATAATAGGCTCTTTCGGCCATACAGGCACTGTACATCCACAACTTCCTTTTGCATTTTTAATGATTGCTGGTGCAGCACCAGTATTTTCAAAGTTGAATACTCTTAATGGATCTGATCCTTGTTCGATCTCACCATAATCAATCACCATAGATTCAAATTTCAGCATTGCTCCATTTTCAGGGGCTGCCTGTGGAACCGCATCTACCTGCGCGAATGATACACTACTCAAAAGAGCGAAAAAGGCTAAAAAAGAGAATATTTTTTTCATATCAAATATTAATTTAGTTCATGAAAGAATTACTACAAATATATTCATTATCGACTCAAAATAAAAGTTTTCCCCTCTATAATCATCGTTAAATTAAAGTTAAAGCATTTTTAGTTTCCATTTTCTGTTACATATGACGGTCTTTTTCTCAATGGGTAACTTATATTATAGATAAATGATGTATATTTTATATATCAAATTTTAAACCAAAGCTAAGTCTAGCGTGTTAGTTTTATCTAAACTAGGGCTTATATTTTCTGCCATTTTAAGCCTTTTTTGCTTATATTTTTTGTATTTTTGTGGGAGATTTGAGATGATTGAGACCTAATAATAGACACATTCTACCTGCCTTAAATTTTAAAATCTCAAGTTGAGATAGTGGAAAGGATTATTGAAAATTTTGAGAGAAAACTTTCAATTTATAGCCTTTCAAGATTATATCAAAACTTGAATTAAACAATTAATTACCATTTATATGATAGATAATCCTGTCTTTTCAAAAAGTATTGAGCAATCTGGAGTAGAAGAGAATGAATATGTAAGAGAAGTGCTTAAAGATTTTTGGACATGCTGTATCAGTAGAGAAGTGAGTTTGCTAGGAAGAAAAGAGGTTTTGACTGGAAAAGCAAAATTCGGAATTCTTGGTGATGGCAAGGAAGTTCCTCAGGTAGCTATGGCTAGAGCTTTTAAAAGAGGAGATTGGCGTTCTGGTTATTATAGAGACCAGACTTTTATGTTTGCCCTTGGATTGAGTACTGTTGAAGACTTTTTTGCTCAGTTATATGCTGATACTGAAAATGATCCTTTTTCGGGCGGGCGACAAATGAACAGCCATCCGGCAACAGCTACCATTGACGAAGATGGAGAATGGACAGATCATAATAATCTTTATAATATCTCTTCTGATATCTCTTCTACAGGAGGGCAGATGGCAAGAGGCCTTGGATTAGCGCTGGCTTCCAAAAAGTATCGAGAAAGTGAGGCGCTTCGAAATTCTACACAATTTTCAGAAAATGGTAACGAGGTTTGTTTTGTCACTATAGGCGATGCAAGTACTTCCGAAGGAGTGTTTTGGGAAACAATGAATGCTGCAGGTGTTATGAAAGTACCGATGGCCATTAATGTTTGGGATGATGGTTATGGCATTTCAGTTCCAAAAAAATATCAAACGACAAAAGGAAGTATTTCTGAACTATTAGAAGGTTTTAGATTAAACGATGAAGGAGAAGGAATTGATATTTACCGGCTAAAAGGTTGGGACTACCCAGCGCTTTGTGATGCTTATGAAAAAGGTATTGAAAAAATTAGAAGAACTCATATCCCTGCATTATTTCATGTAGAAGAATTGACGCAACCACAAGGGCATTCTACTTCTGGATCTCATGAACGTTATAAAGACAAAGAGCGATTACAGTTGGAGAAAGATCTTGATTGTATCAAAATCATGCGTCAATGGATTATTGATACAGGAATTGCAAATGAAGATGTTGTTAATGATATTAGGGCTACTGCAAAAGAATATGTGAAAGAAGCGAAACAAAGAGCTTGGGAAAATTACATAAACCCTATAAAAGAGGATTTGGAAAATGTAAAAGGCATCTATGATAAGATCGTTACGCAGCTAGGAGAAAGAGAAGAGGTCAATGGGGTTTATGAACAATTGAATAAAAAAATTAACCCTCATTTTGGTGAGATACTTCAAAATACTCGAAGAATGTTATTCTTTACGGGCCATGAAAAAACGGAGGCTATTGAGGAATTGAAAGCGTGGGTGATTGCAGGAAAAGAAAAAGGCCATCAGCGGTACCATACTAAATTATATAGCTCTTCTGATAAATCTGCTTTAAAAATCCCCGTAATCCATCCAGAATATTCGGATGATTCTAAATTAATAAACGGTTATCAAATACTTAATAAATACTTTGACGATCTTTTAGAGAGAACACCAAATCTTTTTGCTTTCGGAGAAGATGTAGGACATATCGGTGATGTAAATCAAGGCTTTGCAGGAATGCAAAAGAAGTATGGTAAGGAACGGGTGTTTGATACAGGGATTCGAGAGTGGACGATCATGGGGCAAGCGATAGGAATGTCGATGAGAGGTCTTCGCCCAATTGCAGAAATTCAATATTTAGATTACCTGATTTATGGATTAGAACCATTGACTGATGATTTGGCAACACTGCGATATAGAAGCAATGGTTTGCAACAAGCTCCAGCGATTATTAGAACTAGAGGGCATCGTTTAGAAGGGATTTGGCATGCAGGTTCTCCTATGGGGATGCTCATCCATTCTCTGAGAGGGATATATCTTTGTTGTCCAAGAAATATGACCCAAGCGGTTGGTTTCTATAATACTTTAGTTCAATCAGATGATCCAGGAATTGTGATTGAGTGTTTGAATGGTTATCGTTTGAAAGAAAGATTACCTGACAATATCGGATCTTATACTGTACCATTAGGTGTGCCTGAAGTATTAGAAGAGGGTAATGATGTAACACTAGTAACCTACGGTAGTTGTGTGAGAATTGCAAAGGAAGGCATTGCTTTATTAAAACAAAAAGGTATTTCAGTAGAATTAATTGATATCCAAACTCTTTTACCATTTGATTTAGAGTATCGTATTTCAGAATCAGTGAAGAAAACGAATCGTGTCGTATTCATGGATGAAGATGTTCCAGGAGGAGCAACCTCTTATATGATGCAGGAGGTTTTAGAAAAGCAGAACGCTTATCAGTATTTAGATTCCGCGCCTAAGACCTTAACTGCAAAATCACATCGTACACCATTCGGTTCAGATGGAGATTATTTCTCTAAACCAAATGTGGAAGATGTTTTCAATGTAGTCTATAATATAATGAGCGAAGCAGATCCGGTGAAATACCCAGAAATCTAAAATTCAAAAAAAAATAAATCCAGACCTGCTTGCCTTTGTTGGTGAACAGGTCTTTGTTTTTTACTGCCATTCCTATTGATAAAATATTTTTGTGAGCTCCGACCTCTTTATTAGATCAAATTATAATAGCAAAAATATAAAGGTATACAAGGGGATTGATTGGTCGTATTCAATCCTTCAATTATTAGATATTCTACCTATTGTTTCAAAAAAAAACTTCGATAAAAGGTTGTACAGGTCTGAACCTTTTCAATTATTAAGTATAAAAGCTTTCAGATGACGGCTCTAATAATAAGATTGAAAAAATTTATCTATATATTTGCGCCTTTAGAGCTGTCGGCGTTATTTTGCAGCTCTTTTAATTAGAAAAGAAATTATATCAATAAGAGCATGTTTGGTATTTGTTTTTAAAACTTGTAGTATAAATACCTAAGATGCTCTAAGCTAAAACGATCAAATTTACCTTGTCGAAGAGTCTAGTAATTATTCCAACCTATAATGAGAAAGAAAATGTCGCTAATATAATAGAAGCGGTTTTTTCTTTGCCAGAACCATTTGAGATTTTAATTGTCGATGATGGTTCGCCCGATGGCACAGCTGGCATCGTCAAGGAATTGATGTTGCAAAATCAAAAACGTCTGCATATTCATGAAAGAGAAGGTAAGCTAGGATTAGGTACCGCATATATTGCAGGATTCAGATGGGGCTTAGAACGAGGGTATGATTACATTTTCGAAATGGATGCAGATTTTTCTCATGATCCAAAAGACTTGGTTCGATTAAAAGCAGCTTGTAGTGAAGAAGGAGTAGATTTAGCAGTAGGGTCTAGATATATAAAAGGCGGAAAGTTGAAAAACTGGCCTTTTGACCGGATTGCACTATCCTATGGTGCGTCTTTATATGTAAAATTGATTACCTGGATGCCAGTACATGATCCGACAGCAGGCTTTATTTGTTATAGTAGAAAAGTATTGGAAAGTATTGATTTAGATAAGATCAGGTTTGTGGGTTATGCTTTTCAAATAGAAATGAAGTTTGCAGCTTATAAGCTAGGGTTTAAAATAAAAGAAGTACCTATCACGTTTACGGATAGGGTAGAAGGAGAGTCCAAGATGCATAAAAGTATAGTTAGTGAAGCGATTAAAGGAGTTTTGCAAATGAAGTGGCAAAGTTTCTCTACTTCTTACGCTTTTGATAATAAAAACACCAAATAAGAGACTGCTTTATAGACGAATCCTCTTTTTTGATTATAAAATGAACGGTTTTCCTCCTTTTATGCAACAAAGTGGCGAAAAGTGGAGTAATTCTAAATACTGAAAGAGGCTCAATTATTCGATTTTTACCTTTTTTAACTAATATGATAATATAAATGCAACAATTTGTACACAATATGATAACGTTCTTTCCATTCTAATCCTTCTCAAGGACATATGTGGAAAACTTTTTTTATATATGCGGTGGGAGAATGTGGCGGAATGTGGTAGAAAGTTGTATATTTATCCCATAATTTGATCAAAATAGGTAAAATGCCGGAGCTCTTAGGAGAATTTGAATGCAAAATTGATGCGAAAGGGAGGATGAGAATGCCCACATCGCTGCTCAAACAATTGAGTGGGGTGGATACGCATACTTTTGTAGTCAATCGCGGTGTTGAACCATGCTTAACATTATATCCTAAAAAAGTTTGGGACGTATTAAGCGCTAGGGTTAAGAAATTAAACCCATATGTTGAAAAGAATAGAAGATTCATCCGCTACTTCTACCGAGGAGCGACTGAATTAAACCCTGATGCCTCTGATCGTATATTGCTTTCAAAGAATCTTTTGGAATATGCTGGGATTGAAAAGGAAGCGATCCTGTTTGCAATAAATGATCGTATGGAAATTTGGTCTAAATCCAGATATGATAAAATGATGGATGAAGAACCAATTAATCTCTCGGATTTAGGAGAAGATGTAATGGGGCAAGTAGATATGAATGACCTTTTCCCTGAGGGGAATCATGATGACGATAAAGATAATAGCAATGGATAGCTATCATGATCCGGTCTTATTAAACGAAAGCATTGAAGCTTTAATAATAAATGAAAATGGAGTTTATGTTGATGCCACATATGGCGGAGGCGGACATTCCGGATTTATTTTACAAAAACTAGGTGCCAAAGGGCACTTACTTGGTTTCGACCAGGATGAAGATACTTTATCGAATGTTACTGAGAATGAACAATTCACCTTTGTCCATCACAACTTTAAACATCTAAAACGATTTCTAAAACTACATGGTTATCCCCAAGTAGATGGAATCCTTGCTGATCTAGGCGTTTCTTCCCATCAGCTTAATGATGCTGATCGTGGTTTCTCTTTCCGATTTGATACTGATCTTGACATGCGAATGAACCAACAAGGTGATTTGTCTGCAGCTGATATCTTAAATGATTATGATGTAGATTCCCTTCAACAGGTGTTTAGCCTTTACGGCGAAGTTCGAAATTCGAAATCTTTAGCTCAATTGATAGTTGAAGAAAGAAGGTCGTTGCCTTTCAAAAAAATTGGCGATTTCATCTTGAAAATTAATCCATTAATTCGTGGTAATAGAAACCGTTATCTGGCTCAAGTATTTCAGGCTTTACGAATAGAAGTAAATGATGAAATAGGAGCATTGAAAACTTTTTTAGAAGAATCCCTTCAGGTTTTAAAACCAGGAGGGAGGTTGGTTATTATTTCCTACCATTCTCTAGAAGATCGCTTAGTGAAAAACTTTTTCAAAAGCGGAAACTTTACTGGAGAATATGTAAAAGACTTTTATGGAAATATTGAACGACCTTTTAAAATTATTACTAAAAAAGCATTCATTCCAACAGATAAAGAAATTAAAATAAACCCTCGGGCAAGAAGCGCAAAAATGCGAATCGCCGAGAAAAAATAAATATTTTCATTAAGAAAATAAGCAATTAGAATTAAAGATTGCTCTAAGAAATGTCGACTGTCATTTCGGATGAGCACAGCGAATCGAGAAATGGCAAAGAAGAAAACATTTAAGGATTACACTTCTCTTGGAAGTATAAGCGCAGAGCTTGTGCTGAAGAATTTACCTTTTGTGCTTTTCTTAAGCTTTTTAGCGATGATCTATATTGCTAATGCCCATTATTCAGAAAAGAAAGTACGAGAAATTCAGAAAGCACAAACTGAATTGAAGCAGATGAGATGGAAGTATATGTCTATTGTTTCTGCATTTACTTATCAGACCAAAAGATCAGAGATTGTGAAATCAGTAGAAGAATTGGGATTGAAACCGAATAAGAAAAAACCAAATAAGATCATCCTGAAAAAGGAACCTTAGTCACCGAAGGATATGGATATTAAGAATGAAGTACTTATCAGGGTTTATATAGTACTAATAGGTGTGGCACTTTTTGGTATTTTGCTCTTTGCACAAACAGTGCGAATTAGTGTAGTACAAGGAGAAAAGTGGAGAACAAGAGGTGAAAACTTATACGTAGATAGTATAGCCGTAGAAGGCGAAAGAGGAAATATAATTTCAGAAGATGGCAGTTTGTTAGCCACTTCGCTACCGTTCTTTGACATACGATTTGATCCTAACTCTAAGGCAATGTCTGAAAAGGATTGGGATGATAACATCGATTCTTTGGCTCATTGTCTGGCAACTTACGTTGATAATTCACACACCGTTGGTGGAATGAAAGAACGTTTGATCGAGCAAAAAGAAAATGGAGCTCAATATTTTCTCATTAAGAGAAATGCGACTTATGTCGAGAAAGAAATGATGAGTAGATTTCCTTTGTTTAACCTTGGTCGGTACGCTGGAGGTTTTATTGTAGAATCTAAACCAAAGCGAGAACGACCATTCAAGCAATTAGGTTTTCGTACGATAGGATATATTCGGGATGGATATAAGCCAGTTGGCTTAGAAGGATATTTTAATGATGTGCTTGGTGGAGGACGAATAGGAGTACCCATGTTTAGAGCACCGGATAATAATTACATTCCGATTCATGATCTTAACGAAATTGAACCTGCTAGGGGAGATGATATTGTAACAACGATTGATATCAATCTTCAAGATATTAGCCATGAAGCATTATTGAGAGGTTTGAAATACCATAATGCAAAACATGGAACTGCAATAGTTATGGAAGTGAAAACCGGAGCAATCAAAGCTATTTCCAATATTGGAAAAGCAGATGGTGGCTGGTTCGAAATTTATAATTATGGGGTAGGAGCAGCGACAGAACCTGGGTCTACTTTTAAGCTGGCAACCATCATGGCACTTTTAGAAGATGGCCATGTAAATTTAGATGATAGCTTAGATATTGAAAATGGAAAACATACTTTTTATGAAGAAGAAATGTTGGACTCTGCACCTGAAAGTTTCAGAACAGATACGACAACAGTAAGAAGAGCTTTTGAAATTTCTTCGAATGTTGGAATGGGGAAATTAGTCCAACAATATTATGGTGATAAAAAAGGAGGAGATGAGCAATTTATTAAACGACTAAAAGATTTTCGTTTACATCTTCCATCTAATATTGAAATAAAAGGAGAGGCAGCTCCATACATTAAAACACCTTATAGTAAAGAAGATAAATGGAGTGGAATTACTTTGCCATGGATGTCTATTGGTTATGAAGTAACGATTACTCCTTTACAATTATTGACTTTCTATAATGCCGTAGCAAATGATGGCCGAATGATGAAGCCTTATTTGGTTTCTGAGATCAGACATTTTGATGAGGCAATTAAAAAAATAAAGCCTACGGTTATTAAGAAGCAAATTGCTTCTCCGAAAACCATAGCGAAAGCACAAGAGCTTTTGTTCGGAGTGGTTGAAAGAGGAACGGCTAACAAACTTAAATCAAGTAAATATAAGTTTGCTGGTAAAACCGGAACCGCTCAGATTAACTATCGGAAATTTAATAACCAAAAGAAAAATATTAAATATCAGGCTTCTTTCGCTGGTTATTTTCCAGCTGATGATCCTGTTTATTCTTGTATCGTTGTGATTACCGAACCTTCTGAACATGGAATTTACGGTGGTGAAGTAGCAGGTCCAATTTTTAGAGAAATAGCGGACCGTTGTATAGAAACAAGACCAGAATTGCATAAGGCTTTAAATGAATATAAAAAGCCTGTTTTGGCAAAACATAAATTACCAGATTTTGATGCTGGAAAAAGAGAAGATGTTGAAGAGGTATTAAGATACCTTGATTTTGAATTTGAAAATAACTCCGAATCTGATTGGACAATGATTCGTGCAGAAAGTGATACACTTGAAATGCAAAATCGATTTGTCAGTGAAGATGTAGTTCCAAATGTTGTAGGCATGGGACTTAGAGACGCCATGTTTATTCTTGAAAACGGGGACTTGAAAGTTGTCGTCAGCGGAGCAGGAAGAGTTAGGAAACAATCAATTATACCAGGGACGCCTATTGAGGGCCAAACGATTAGATTGACACTTAATTAAGAATAGAATTAGCAATTAAAATTAGGAATGAAGATTCCTACGTGAGGAAAAGTTCCTCATATTATGAAACACTAGTCAAACGAAACCCTTAAAAGCGGGTTTCGATTTTGACACTTTTAAAATTAGAAAGGAAGAATTGAAAATTAGAAAATTCTAATTCTATAATCCAAATTTCTAATCGAGGTTAACTCCTCATATTATGAAACACGTCAAGCGCATCCTTAAAAGCGGATGTTGATTTTGGCACTTTTAAACACTATTTTTTTAACTGCTCTATGAATTTTTTTATTGGGCCTCACACTATGAAACACTTTGAAGTCCCTGGAAGACATACTATCTAATCTGTCAATAAGCGAGACTATCGGCGATTCCAAAGTTTCGATTAACGAGATTCAATTTGACTCTCGTAAAGTGAAACCTGGAGGCTGCTTTGTCGCTGTTAAAGGTGTACAAACCGACGGTCATCGCTATATTGAACAGGCAGTAACAGCAGGAGCAAAAGTAATTATCTGTGAAACACTACCCACCGAAATTGCTAGCTCGGTAACTTTTGTAAAAGTTCCTAATAGCGCAGAAGCTTTAGGACAAGTAGCCGCTAATTTTTATGATCATCCTTCTGATGGAATAAAACTAGTCGGTATTACCGGTACGAATGGCAAAACTACCACTGCTACATTATTACATGATTTGTTTACAAAGATGGGCTATAAAGTTGGCCTGTTATCAACTGTTGAAAATAAAATTGGTGAGAAAGTACTTCCTTCTGAGTTCACCACACCAGATGCCATTTCATTGAATGCACTTTTAGCTGACATGAAAAACTCGGGTTGTGATTATGTTTTTATGGAGGTAAGTTCCCATGCTATCGAACAACGAAGAATTGCAGGTGTCTCTTTTGTCGGAGGAATATTTACAAATATTACGCACGATCATCTGGACTATCACAAAACCTTTAAGGCATACATTAATGCCAAGAAACGTTTCTTCGACGATCTACCCAAAGCAGCATTTGCGCTGACTAATGTTGACGATCGCAAGGGAATGATGATGGTACAAAATACCAATGCCCGCGTAAGTAAGTACAGCTTGCATACGCTAACCGATTTTAAAGCAAAAGTCCTGGAAAATAGTTTGACCGGACTACATTTGGAGTTGGATGGTGAAGCTTTTTTTAGTCGACTCATCGGAGAATTTAATGCTTATAACCTTCTAGCAGTTTATGCTTGCGCAAGACTACTAGAAATGGATAAGCTGGAAACGATGACCATACTAAGTGAACTCAAATCTGCAGAAGGCCGCTTCGATTATATTTTTGATAAAACTAAGAATGTAATAGCCATTGTAGATTACGCTCATACTCCTGATGCTTTGGAAAAAGTCCTAAGCACAATTGAAAATTTGAAACGAGGAAAAGAGCAAGTCATTACTGTCGTAGGATGCGGAGGAGATCGTGATAAGACGAAGCGACCATTGATGGCTGGAAAAGCTTGCGAATATAGCTCGCAAATTATCTTGACTTCGGATAATCCAAGATCTGAGGATCCGGATACAATTATTAATGAAATGGAAGAAGGAGTACCTGCTTCGGCAAAACATAAAGTACTCTCTATAACGAATAGATTGCAGGCGATAAAGACAGCTTGTAAATTGGCAAAATCTGGAGATATTATTCTTGTTGCTGGAAAAGGACATGAAAAATATCAGGATATAAAAGGTGTAAAACATCCTTTTGATGACAAACAGGTTTTGCTGGAAACTTTGAAAAGCATTGGGTGAGATTAGTACTATTAAACGAGACTAAGTTTAGTAAGTTTTCAAAATTTACTAAACTTAAAACCTTGTAAAGGTAAAGAACTATTATCATTCTCAGATTCGATTAACAGCGGGCAGTAGGCTATACGAAGGATTCCTTTTCCTTTTAACCTACTGCTGCTGTTAAACTTTACATAACTATATGTTTATGTGAAATTTGAATCTTAAAAAAATGTTTAATAAAAATTAACTAGTAAAAAACTGGATACTATACGAACTGAGAATGGCGGAAACTATGAGAAGATCCCGCCAGAAAAAAATAAAAGCGTTTTTTATAATCGCTGACTAACAACCTAAATTGCGATGAATGAGCAGTTGTAAGGAAACTTTTGAAAGAAGTCATTTTTTAAAAGGACTTCGCATCAAATTTTGACGCATAACTGGTCTTGAAGAGGAATCGCAATTTACTTAACAATAAAAAACAGTAAGGATCATATGCTTTATGACCTGTTACAATATTTGGATTCCATTGGTTCAACTGGTGCTGGTTTATATAAATACATCAGTTTCCGTGCAGGAGTAGCATTGATCATCTCACTGTTGATCTCTATGGTATTTGGTGGAAAGATCATCGCATACCTTAAAAAATTACAAGTTGGAGAAACGGTTCGGGATTTAGGATTAGAAGGACAGAAAGAAAAAGAAGGAACACCAACCATGGGGGGGATCATCATAATGATGGCGATTCTTATTCCATGTTTACTGATGTGTAATCTCGAAAATGATTATATCATCCTAATGTTAGTCGCAACGACTTGGATGGCAATTGTAGGGTTTGCAGATGATTACATTAAGGTGTTTAAAAAAGATAAAAAAGGTCTTAGTGGAAAGTTTAAAATATTAGGGCAAGTTGGACTTGGAATTATTGTGGCTTTGACGATGTTGTGGAGTGATCAAGTGCAAGTGAGAATGTCGCCTACCGAATTTGAAGCTAGAGAATTGAATGCAAGTTCTATCATTAAAAAAGACTATGTATTAGAAGGAAATGAAAAGGTGCTCAAGTATTATGTAAAGACGACTTTGACCAACGTACCTTTTTTTAAAGATAATAAATTGGACTATGGAAGAATAGTCCCATTCTTTGGAAACAACTGGCAAAAAATGGCTTGGATTATTTTTGTGCCAGTGGTTATTATAATTGTAACCGCCGTTTCCAATGGAGCCAATTTGACAGATGGAATTGATGGATTAGCCACAGGAGTCAGTGCGATAGCTGGAGCTACCTTAGGTATTCTGGCTTATGTATCGAGTAACTCGATTGCCGCAGAATATTTGAATATTATGTTCTTGCCCAATGCTGGTGAGCTAGTAATTTTTGCAGCCTGTTTTGTAGGAGCATGTATCGGATTTCTTTGGTACAATTCCTTTCCGGCGCAGATTTTTATGGGAGATACCGGAAGTTTAATGATCGGAGGAATCATTGCATCTTTGGCCATCTTGATTAGAAAAGAATTATTGATTCCGATTTTATGTGGAATATTTTTAGTTGAAAATTTATCGGTCATGTTACAGGTAAGTTATTTCAAATACACTAGAAAAAAATATGGCGAAGGCCGTAGAATATTTTTGATGTCACCACTACATCATCATTATCAGAAAAAGGGAATTCACGAATCTAAAATCGTAACAAGATTTTGGATTGTAGGAATTTTACTTGCAGTGTTGACCATCATTACTTTAAAAATTAGATAATGAAAGTTGTCGTACTTGGAGCTGGAGAAAGTGGAGTAGGAGCAGCCCTTTTAGCAAAGCAATTAAAACACGAGGTATTTGTCTCAGATCGTGGAGCAATCAAAGACAAATACAAACAAGAATTAATAGAAAACAATATTCCTTTCGAGGAAAATAACCATTCGGAGAAAAAGATCTTCGAAGCTTCAGAAATCATCAAAAGTCCGGGCATCCCTGATACAGTCGACCTCATACACCGACTAAAAAAATCAGGAATCCCAGTGATTTCTGAAATAGAATACGCATACAAACATACAAATGCTACCCTTGTGGCCATCACAGGTAGTAACGGGAAAACTACAACGACGAATCTGACTTACCATCTTCTAAAAACTGCACATCTTGATGTTGCGGTTGGCGGAAATGTAGGCTATAGCTTCGCCCGATTACTTACCGAGAATCTACACCGCATTTATGTGTTAGAGCTGAGCAGCTTTCAGCTTGACGGAATTGTGAATTTCAGACCTGATATCGCCATTCTATTGAACATCACTCCAGATCATCTGGATCGATATGAATATAAAATGGAAAATTATGTCGCTTCAAAATTCCGAATCATTTTGAATCAGCAAGCTGAGGATCATTTTATTTTTAATAATCAGGATGAAAATATTTTATCTTTTTTAAAAAATGAAAAGCCTAAAGCGAACCTGTTGGAGGTAAATGAAGTAAAAGTAAATCAAGATCAATTGATTGTTAATGAATTTACTTTTGATTTGTCTGAGTGTAGCTTGAAAGGAAACCACAATATGTTCAATGCCACTTGCGCGATCAAAGCTGCTTTGCAATTAGGAGTTAGTAAAGAAGATATTCAGAAAGGTCTGAATTCTTTTATAAATGCTCCACACCGTTTAGAGTCTATTTGTACGACCAATGGTGTGGAGTATATAAATGATAGTAAAGCTACCAACGTCGATGCAGTTTATTATGCATTGGATGCGATGAAGAAGCCGATTGTTTGGATAGTCGGAGGCGTAGATAAAGGCAATGATTACGAACCAATTATGGAATTGGTAGAATCAAAAGTAAAAGCCATTATTTGCCTCGGAGTAGATAACACCAAGATTCTCGAAACCTTTTCACCTTTTGTGAAAATTATCGAAGAAACTGGCAGTGTAAAAGAAGCGGTTGAAGTAGCAAAAACTTATACAGAAAATGGAGACGTTGTTTTATTGTCTCCTGCATGCGCAAGTTTTGATCTATTTAAAAACTATGAAGATCGTGGCGATCAATTTAGAGATGCTGCGAGAAATATATAGGTTTTACCAAGGTTTTATGTTGACTAAATTTTCAAAGTTTAGTGAAAATAAAACCTGAAAAAGTTCTTTGACTATGAGAAAACGTAATCGAATTTAATTAGAAACAAAATACATTAACCCGAGATCATGTCAATAGGTAACAGAATATCTGCAGAATTACAAGGCGATCGAACAGTCTGGATGATCGTTGCAGTTCTTTCTATTCTCTCTATACTTGCCGTATATAGTGCCACTGGCCATATTGCATTTAAGTACAAAGACGGTGAGACAGAAGCCTATTTGATCAAGCATTTATTCTTGGTTTTTGGCGGTTTGACGATAACTTATCTTTGTTATTTGATGCATTATACGCAGTATTCTAAGATAGCTCCCGTTCTTCTGGTGATTGCTATCCCTCTGTTAATGTATACCATTGGTTTTGGACGAGAAGTAAATGATGCGAGACGTTGGTTGGATATTCCTTTTGTAGGATTGACCTTCCAAACTTCAGATTTTGCAAAGCTGGCACTTATTATTTATGTCGCCAGGGCAATCTCCGCAAAGCAAGAATACATTAAGGATTTCAACAGTGCATTTTTACCAATTGTAGTTCCTGTCTTGATTATATGTGGATTGATTGCACCTTCGGATTTATCATCAGCAGCATTACTTTTTATAGTGTGTGTAGTGATGATGTTTTTAGGAAGAGTTTCTTTTAAATACATCCTGTTGCTATTGTTCTTAGGTGTAGTCTTGTTTACTTTTTTAGTGACGATCGCAAAATTGTTTCCAGACTTGGGGATCGTAAGATTAGATACTTGGGTAGAAAGACTGACAGAGTTTCGGGAAGATTCGGATGGAGGTTATCAAATACAACATTCAAAAATTGCGATAGCTAAAGGAAGTTATTTTGGTGAAGGTCCAGGAGGAAGTGCCATGCGGAATTATTTACCGGCACCATATTCTGATTTTATTTATGCAATAATTTGTGAAGAATATGGATTGCTTGGAGGTTTTACAGTGATTGGTTTATATGTTCTTTTGTTTTTTAGAACAGTAAGAATTATTACAAAAAGTCCAAAAGCATTCGGTGCGATGTTGGTACTTGGCTTGGGGCTTCTTATTTCTTTGCAAGCATTGGCGAACATTGCAGTGTCTGTAGATTTAGTTCCAGTTACTGGATTGAATTTACCGCTAGTAAGTAAAGGAGGAACCTCGATTATATTTTCAAGTATAGCATTCGGAATGATATTAAGTGTGAGTCGATATATTGAAAAAACAGATTAATTCAGGAGTGAATGGTGAGGATTGAGAGGTGAAGTTTTAAAAGTTAACAAATGAATAAGTTAGCAAGTAAATAAAGGTTCCAGTTTTTGATAACTTATTAACTTGTTTGCTTAATAATTATTGAAAGATGAAAGTAATTATCTCAGGTGGTGGAACAGGCGGACATGTATTTCCGGCTATAGCGATAGCAGATGAATTGAAAAAAACGAACCCTGAAATTGAAATATTATTTGTTGGTGCAAAGGGGAAGATAGAAATGGAAAAAGTCCCCAAAGCAGGCTACCCAATCAAAGGATTGTGGATTAGCGGTTTTCAAAGAAAATTGACATTTAGAAACTTGATGTTTCCAATCAAATTGCTACATAGCATTTGGAAAGCATTTTGGATCGTTCGGAATTTTAAACCAGATGTTGCTGTTGGAGTAGGAGGATTTGCTAGTGGACCAACTTTGGAAATGGCCAATAGATTAGGCATTCCATCTTTACTACAAGAGCAAAATTCTTATGCTGGTATAACGAACAAATTGCTTTCAAAAAAAGCCAATACCATATGTGTGGCTTACGATAAAATGGAACGCTACTTTCCTGGCGATAAATTAAAAATTACTGGAAACCCTGTTCGAAAAGACATTATAAAATTGACGGTCAATCGGGATGAAGGGATTAAGCATTTTGATTTAGATCCAAATAAGAAAACCATCGTCATTGTCGGTGGAAGCCTTGGGGCAAGGTCAATCAACCAAGGGATGCGAGCAAGTTTTGAATTATTGAAATCAAATCCTGAAGTCCAGGTTTTATGGCAGTCAGGAAAATTATATATCGAGGAATACTCGACATGCGAAACAGCAAAATTGCCGAATATAAAGATATCGGCATTTATTGATAGAATGGATTTAGCTTATGCAATGGCAGATGTTGTGATTGGTAGGGCAGGAGCTTCTACAATTTCAGAATTATGCATCGTAGGAAAAGCAACAGTCTTGGTACCTTCTCCAAATGTAGCAGAAGATCACCAAACTAAAAATGCTTTGGCCCTAGTAGAAAAAGATGCAGCAGTGATGGTGAAAGATGATGATGTTAAAGAGAAAATGATCGCTACTGCACTGGAAATTTTGAACGATTCCGCTAAACAGCAGAAGCTAGAACAAAACATTTTAAAGCTTGCAAAACCAAAAGCAGCCCAAGATATCGCCGCAGAGGTTTTAAAATTGATAAAGAATAAATAATAACAAACTAAATGTAACTCTATGATTATCAGTAGGATTTGAGGTGGAAATAACAAATTATAATAATTTTTAAATTAAAAAATTAACATATAAAAAATTAGGCACATACTTTGATATAGTAGACTGGGAAACAGTCATTTACATAAATGAATTAATATAACCTAAGAAAATACAAGAAAAATTATAAAAACGTTGAACCTAAATGATGTACATACAATATATTTTATTGGAGTAGGAGGAATCGGAATGAGTGCTCTTGCGCGCTACTTCAATGGATTAGGATGTACAGTTCATGGTTATGATAAAACAGAAACAATACTGACCAAAAAGTTGGCTCAGGAAGGCATAAAAATCCACTACGAGGATGATTTGAAATATATTCCTGCAAAGGTAGATCTGGTAATTTTTACACCAGCTGTTCCAGAAACACATGGCGAGCTTTCTTATTTTAAAAAGAATGATTTTCCAGTAAAAAAACGAGCAGAAGTATTAGGCATGATTAGTCGAAATAGAAAAACGATTGGAATTGCTGGTACACATGGAAAGACTTCAACCAGTTCCATCTTGACACATGTGCTCAGAATTGGAGGCATTGATTGCACCGCATTTCTTGGAGGAATTGCTCAGAATTATCAATCCAATTTTGTAGAAGGAAAAAGTGAATGGGTCGTTGTAGAAGCTGACGAATATGATCGTTCTTTTTTACAACTAACGCCAGATTATTCAGTGATTATATCAATGGATGCAGATCATCTGGATATTTATGGAACAGAGGATTATATGCAAGAAGGCTTTACTCAATACGCCGAGAAATTAAAACCTGGTGGTAAAGTATTCTTACGAAATGGACTTGAATTGATTCGTGAAAACAAGCATACCGATTCCTTTGGAGTTGAAGGCGGAACTTACCGTTCTAAAAACCTCCGAGTAGAAAACGGATACTTTGTTTTTGACTTAGAAAGTCCAATTGAAAATATTGAAAATATTGTATTCACTTTACCTGGACGTCACAATGTTGAAAACGCAACCGCAGCAATAGCTGTTGCTCAACAACTCGGCGTAACAGGCGAAGCCATAAAAAAAGCATTAGCTTCATTCAAAGGAATAAAGCGAAGATTTGAATTTATACACCGCGATGAAAAGGTAGTCTACATTGATGATTATGCCCATCATCCGACCGAACTTAATGCAGCAATTGATGCCGCTAGAATGCTCTTTCCAAACCGAAAGATCACTGGCGTTTTTCAACCTCATCTCTATTCACGAACTCGTGATTTTGTAGATGGATTTGCAGCAGCTTTAGATCAACTGGATGAAATAGTTTTGATGGATATTTACCCCGCACGCGAACTTCCAATGGAAGGTGTAACATCCGATATTATCTTTGAAAAAATGACAAATCCGCAGAAGACGAGAGCGACTAAAGCAAACGTCATGGATAAGTTGAAGACACTTGATTTTGAAATATTACTCACTTTAGGCGCAGGGGATATCGACACCTTTGTTCAACCGATCAAAACATTGATTACCAATGGCTAAAAAGAGAGAATATACGAGTGTACTGAAACGCGTCTTCTTGATTGGACTTTTCTTTCTAGTAGCAGCATTAATTATTTCTGCTGTTCAGAATAAGAAAGAAGCAATCGCGTCGGATATCATCATAGATATTGAACAATTGGAAGTCGGTTACTCTCTGATCAATACAGAAGATGTTTTGATGATCATTGAAAATAGTTTCGGTTTCTCTTTGGCTGGTATTCCACTTGGGACAGTCGACGTAGAACGAGTTGAAAGGGTTCTGAAAGCAGATCCTTTTGTAAAAGAAGCTACGGTGTATGTTGATGCAGTCAACAAAGTGCATATTGAATTAGTACAACGCGAACCGATCTTAAGAGTCATTGACAAAAATGGATTGACTTATTATCTGGATCGGGAAGGTGGTCAGGTACCTTGGTCAAAACATTATACACCAAGAGTATTGGTCGCAACTGGGAATATTAGACCATACGACCGGGACTATGCGACTAAGAAAAAAAGACATGTACTAAAAGACTTGTACAAATTGACAAACCGGATTAACGAAGATCCATTTTTAGAACCTATGATAGAACAAATCTACGTGACTAAAAAAGGAGAGTATTACTTAATTCCGAAAATTGGAGATCAAAAAATAATCCTTGGAGACATGAGTCGATTGGAGCAAAAGATCTTGTATTTAAAAAACTTTTATAAAAATGGTCTAGCCTATAAAGGCTGGCAAGTATATAAAACTATTAATCTAACTTTTAAAGGTCAGGTAGTTGCTGAGAAAAAATAACTCGGCATATTATGAGAAAACTACCTCTTAAATCTCGTACTATGATAGATAATTTAAACACGCAAAAGCAGGATGTAGTATTTGCATTAGACATTGGAACTACCAAGGTCTGCGCAATTGCTGGTCGTGAAAACGAACATGGTAAGCTGGAGATTCTTGGCATCGGTAAAGTAAATTCTACTGGTGTATCTAGAGGCGTGGTTTCTAACATTGAAAAGACTGTCAAAGCAATTTCTGAAGCTATCGCTGCAGCAGAGCGTAACTCAGGACACAAAGCTAAGTTAGTCCATGTTGGAATCGCAGGTCAACACATCAAGAGTCTTCAACATCGCGGAATCTTAACCCGTGATAATGACATGGACGAAATTTCTCAAAAAGATATTGAGAAATTAATCAACGACATGCACAAATTGGTTTTGCCCCCAGGAGACAAAATCCTTCACGTTATTCCACAAGAGTATACTGTGGATAATGAACAAGGTATTACAGACCCAATCGGAATGTCTGGTGTAAGATTGGAAGCTAATTTCCACATCATCACTGGTCAAATCGCAGCGTCCAACAACATCCAAAGATGTGTGGAACGTGTAGGATTGAAGGTCGCGGACATTACACTCGAGCCTATCGCTTCTGCTCACTCTGTATTGAGTGAAGAAGAACGTGAAGCAGGTATCGTATTGGTTGATATCGGAGGAGGGACCACGGATATCACCATTTTTGAAGAAGGAATTATTCGACATACTGCTGTCGTTCCTTTCGGAGGAAATGTGATCACCAATGATATCAAAGAAGGTTGTAAAGTGATGTCGCAACAAGCAGAGAAATTAAAATTACGATTCGGTTCTGCTTTGGCTGACGAAGTATACGACAATCGTATTATTACTATACCTGGATTGAAAGGTCGTGATCCAAAAGAGATTTCTGAAAAGAATCTTTCACGCATCATTCAAGCAAGAGTTGAAGAGATCTTAGACTATGTTGTTTGGGAAATCCGACGTTCTGGATACGAGCGTAAAATGAT
>CAKZTD010000195.1 GCA_937921595.1 uncultured Saprospiraceae bacterium | reverse complement strand
GGAATTGTAGATACAATTATAAATGGCTTATCTCTTTCCGCATCAGATAATTGTGGAATTGCTTCTACTACCTTTGGATATTCAGGAGAATTATCAGGAATGGGTATAGGTAGTGATGCAAGTGGTACATTCTTTCCTCCTGGCACAACTACGATTACATACTATGTTGAAGATGTGAATGGAAATATTGATAGTTGTAACTTTGATATAAATATACTAACAGTTTCTAATGATCTTATTGGTTGTCAACCAGATCAAGAAGAATCTAATGACCTTGACGAATGTAGTGCTGTTGTTAATGGAATTGCTCCAACTTTATTAGTTCCTGTTGGAGATATTGCGAGCATTAATTATACACTTACCGGTGCAACAACTGGTACAGGTACAGATGATGCAAGTGGTGTTGCTTATAATGTAGGAGTTACCACTTTGGAATATATTGCTACTGATAATTTTGGCAATATGGATTCGTGTAGTTTAACCATTACGATTAATGATACACAGATTCCAAATTGGACAAACTGTTCTCCTAATATTACTGAAACTGTAAATGTTGATGGTAGTTGTACTGGACAAGTATTTTGGACGTTGCCTATTGCTTCTGATAATTGTGGTGTTGATACTGTAATTACTAGTCATGTTTCAGGAGATACCTTTCCACTTGGAACTACTCCTGTTTCTTATGTCGCTATTGACACCGCTGGAAACATAGCAACTTGTTCTTTCTTAGTAACTATAGAAGATAATACACCGCCTGCAGCAATGTGTCCTGCTAATATTTCTATCAGTGCAGATCCAGGAGCTTGTGATGCAGTGGTTACTTGGGATGCGATTAATGGAACAGATGCTTGTTCTGCAGTAACAGTAACTTGTACTGCGATGTCAGGAGAATCATTCCCTGTAGGAACAACTACTGTTGTTTGTACATTTTCGGATACGAATGGTAATTCAAGTATGTGTGATTTTGATGTTACGGTTATGGATTCATCAGCACCAATACCTCAGGATTGCCCTGGAGATATTACTTTATCACCAAACCTTACGGACTGTAAAGCTATTGCGAACTGGACGCCTCCTACTTTCTTGGATTGTCCTCCTGTAAACGTAACGAGTACTCACGAACCAGGTGATACGTTTTGTATAGGTTCTACGACTGTTATATACATCGCTATTGATCCAGCTGGTAATGATACGACTTGTACTTTCAATGTAATCGTTGAAGATAGTGAAGCACCAGTTGTTACTTGCCCAATGAATATTAATGTAAATTCGTTAGCTAATGATTGTGGTGCTTTTGTGAATTGGCCGCTACCTACAGCTATTGATAATTGTGATAATAATGTAACGATTACTCAAGTACCTTCTCCTGGCACATTCTTCCCAGTTGGTTCAACCACAGTGACGGTTACCGCAACTGATGCTGCTGGTAATTCTGATATGTGTACTTTCGATATTATTGTAAATGATGTGATAGCACCTGAGATTGTTTGTGCTGATGATGTTACTATTAATCTTGACGGAACGATCACTGGGAATAATCCTTATATCCTTAGTGCAGCAGTGAATGCAGAATGTAGTGGAATGGTAGTCATCTATGATACGCCAACGGCAACGGATAATTGTTCTGTTTCAAATATTACAATGGATGGTATTGCTTCTGGATCGAGTTTCCCAATTGGAACATCGCTTTTAGAATTTATGGCATTTGATCCTGCTAATAATTTTGCTCCTTGTTCTTTCAATATTACAATTGAACCACTTGCAGATATTGTAGTGAGTATTTCAGATAGTGAAGTTTGTGAAGGAGAGGATGTTACTTTTAGTACTACTGGAAATATAAATGGTGCTCAATTTAATTGGGATGGACCAGATGGTTTTACTTCTATAGATTCTAATCCTTTTATTGCAAATGTAACTACAGATAATGCAGGGACTTATTCGGTAACGATTACTTATGATAGTGGTTGTACCGTTACGGGATCTGTTGACTTGGCAGTAAATACAGCAACGGCAGTTGTAGCGAGTTCTAACTCACCATTGTGTATGGATGGAGATATTGAATTGATGGTTGCTCCTGGAGGAGATGTTGTATTCGAATGGACTGGACCAGATAACTTTATGTCAAACCTTCAGAATCCAGTAATACCTAATGCTTCAGCTGCAAATTCAGGAGTTTACAATGTAGTAGCTACATATCCTAATGGATGTACTACGAGTACATCAACGACCGTAACCTTTACTAGTCTACCGACACCAGAGATAGACATGGATTGTATTACAGATATCTGTTTAGGATCTAGTTGTTTATTGACTGGAACAGAATATGCGCCAACACCTGATTTTTATAACTGGTCAGCTGTACCTGCTGAAGGTGCAGGACTTCCTGATATTACCAATGGTAATCAGGTTGTGATTACTCCAACCGCGCCGGGTACTTACATCTATACTTATAGTGTTGAGATTGGGCCATGTATGTCAGAAGAGGTTTCTCAAGTTGTGATTGTACATGGTGCAATAGAGGCTAATGATGATGCGTTTTCAATTCCTATTGAAACGGAGTTTATCGATCTTAATACTGTAACTAATAATGATGTTTTCAATGGCAATATTGATGTTACCTATAGTATTGTCTCAGGTACTAATTTTGGTACTTTAGAAAACAATGAAGACGGAACATTTACTTATACACTTGCTCCGGGCTCTTTAGAAGTCGATCAGTTTATTTATGAAATCTGTTACGAAGAGTGTGGAACAACGCTTTGTGATAATGCTTTGGTTACTTTAACCATTACCGATGATAGAGAATGTATTTTTCCAACGGTAATTACTCCAAATAAAGATGGGATCAATGATGAGTTATTCATCAACTGTTTGGAAGGAGGTAGTTTTATCAATAATGAAATTATCATTTATAACCAATGGGGAGATGAAGTCTTTACTGCTGCTCCATATCAAAACAATTGGCAAGGTACACACGATGGTCAGGATTTGCCAGATGGCACCTACTATTATATTTTTAGACTAGATGATAATGCTGAATTAGTTAAGACTTACATTACTATTTTTAGATAATTGGTAAGCTTAAATTTTTTATAAAAAAATAATTCCATAGATATGAAACGTCAGATATTATTTGTTTTGATTTTTATGTTTGCAGCTACTTTCGCAATAGCGCAACAGGAAAATCAATTTACACAGTTTATGTATAATAAACTATATGTAAATCCAGCTTATGCTGGTGCTAGAGGTATTCCTTCTTTTACAGCATTGTATAGAAATCAATGGACTGGATTTAAAGGTGCACCACAGTCTAAATTATTGAGTTTTAATTCCCCTTTGTTTGGTGATCGGGTCGGTTTTGGCTTAACAGTATCCAATCATACTTTGGGAATTCAAAATAAGTGGGATGCTAGTATGGCTTATTCCTATAATGTTGAAATAACTGATGAAAGTTCAGTTCGCTTTGGCCTTCAAGGAAGTGTTCAATACCAGGGGTTAGACTTTAGTGACCCTTCTGTTGAGATTAGAGAATCTGGTGATCAGTCTATTCTTTATGATGAAGAATTGACCCAGTATGATGGCAACTTTGGAATGGGTATGTATGTGAATATTAAAAACACCTATTTTGGAGCTTCTATACCTCACTTTTTTCCTAGTGAATTAGGGATTAATCCTAATCAAGTACCAGAGATTGCAAGAAATTTTGCACACTTTTATTTTATGGCTGGAACAATGGTTCCTATCAATAGTAAAATCCAATTCAAGCCTTCGATAATGACAAAGTATGTAAAAGGAGCGCCTTTTGATTTGGACTTCAATGCTAGCTTAATGTTTGATGAAAAATTCACTGCTGGTTTATCTTACCGTTTAGGTGGAGATGGAACTGGAGATTCGGTGGATTTATTAGCTATGTATCAGGTGAATAGCCTAGGAATAGGTGTCGCTTACGATTTTACATTGTCTGACGTCAACGAAGCTGCAACTGGTAGTTTTGAGGTTTTATTGAGATATGACTTGATAAAAGAAAGAGGAGATATGGCGAATCCTAGGTTTTTCTTTTAAATACTTGCTTATACTGTTCTTATCTGATGAGGTAGGAACAAACTTTGCTATTAAGACTATAGAAATATAGCTTAATAAATTAAAAAACCGTTAAATAATCCTTTTGAACATAATTATCTATCGACATTTCGCTTTTTATTAGTTGAAGATAATTAAAACAAACCGTGTACAATATGAAAATATTTACATTCCTTATTCCGATGCTCAGCTTACTTTTTGTTAATGTAGCGTTTGCTCAGCCAAGCGCTTCGGAGAAGAAAGTATTTATGACCAACGAGGCAACGATTAATTCTGAAGGGCTGGAATATAGTCCTGCTTTTCTAGAAGATGGTATCGTTTTCATTTCTACCAAGACAGCAGCTAAGCGTTTTAAAATCAAAGACACTAGAATTGGTAAAAATATAATGTCAATTTTCCAAGCACAGCGTGAGGAAAATGGCTTACTCAAAACACCTGTTCCCTTTGCTATTGAATTATTATCAACTGTACATGAAGGTCCATTGACTTTTGATCGTACCGCAGATAATATGTTTTTTACAAGAAATAACATTAAAAATGGTAAAAAAAGAAAAGCAAAGGACGGTATTGTAAAACTTAAAATCTACTCTGCTGAAAAGATTGGAGATGATTGGAAAAATATCGAAGAGCTTCCTTTTAACGATAATGAAAGTAGTGCAATGCACCCTTCAATATCTATCGAAGGTGATGCTTTATATTTTGCTTCTGATCGACCTGGTGGTTTTGGAGGTATGGACATTTATGTCGCTTTTAGAAGAGGCGGTGTTTGGTCAGAACCTGAAAACTTAGGTGCTGCTGTCAATACCGAAAGTGATGAAGTATTTCCGTTTATCCATGCTGATGGTACCTTATACTTTTCTTCATCAGGGCATTCTGGTTTTGGTGGTTTAGATTTATTCTCATCAAGAAATAATGGAGGTGTTTGGAACAGTCCAGTTAATCTAGCAACACCTTTTAATTCTGAAAATGATGACTTCGGTTTTATCATTGATCGAGATAAGAAAAATGGTTACTTATCTTCTAACCGTAATGGTGGAAGAGGTGGTGATGATATTTATAGTTTTTATGTTTTCGAAGGTTTGGACAAAACCCTAGGAACAGAAGTGAAAGAATCAAAGACTTTGACTTTTTTAATTTCTGATTTGGAAACAGGAACGATGATGGAAAATGCGAAAGTGAGTTATACCGATATTGATAACCTTACTTTTTCAAATGCCATTAATGCAATTTCTCAAGAAGGCTCAGAAGGGGAGGATTTGATCTTAAGAATGCCTCTTGATGATAATGCTCCTGGAGGATTAACTGATAGCTTTGGAAAATTTCCTTTGACTTTAGAATCAGGAAATTATGTAGTCATTATTGAAAAAGAAGGATTCGAATCTCAACAAATCATTGTCAATACTTCAAATGAAGAAGGAGAAATTTTTATAAGCCTGGATAAGCCTAGACCAAATGAAGATAACGGTTCGATGGCAGGTAACGAAGATTCATCTACAACTACTAATGATGATGGGTCAACCAGTACTAATAGTGATGGAAGTTCAACCGACGGTTCTGGGACGGATGGAACTAATTCTACTAATAATACTGACGATACTTTTATCGATGATGGTGGAGAATATGTAGATGATGGTACAGGGATAGAAACAGTAGACGATGCTTTTCCATCTACCATTAGGGAAGGTACCGTATTTCAATTACCAAATATTTATTACAATTTCAATGATGCTTCTATTCGTCCAGATGCAAAAATTGATTTGGATGCTTTGGCTTCTTTTTTAAATTCTTATACTGATATTGAAATTGAGTTATCTTCTCATACAGATTCTCGTGGAGGGACAAGATATAATAGAAAATTATCTCAAAAACGAGCAAACAGTGCTGTTGAGTATTTGATCTCCAGAGGTGTAGACAGTTACCGTTTAGAGCCGATAGGATATGGTGAGGGACAATTAAGAAATCATTGCTCGGATGGTGTTGATTGCTCTGAAGTAGAACATCAATATAACCGACGAACAGAGGTTAAGATTACGAAGATGAATCAGGAAATCAATATTCGTTTTGTGACGGATGATGATGCTCCGATTACTGTTGATAATTATGATTCAGGAAGTTCTTCCTCTTCAACTTCTTCTTACTCCGGAAGTGGTAGTGGAGATTACACGGTAGTTGCAGGAGTGTTTAAAGATTTTGATAATGCAGTAACTAGAAATGAAAAATTACAATCATTAGGTTATGCTTCTGAAATTGCAAACAGATCTGAAACATACACGATTGTTGTTGGGGTCTATTCAGACTTCCAAGATGCAATGAGTGCTGTTCAAACTTTAAAATCTGAATATCAAATTCGATCTTTTATAAAACGATAGATTCTCAAACTACTTGCCCGTTCGCGGAGCAGGTGAGGCTAAATCCAAAAATGGATAAAAGAGCCGTTCACATCGTGAACGGCTCTTTTTTTATGCAGTATTTCTTATTGTCTCGAATGTTGTTTCTAGAAGCTATTAAAAGGTACTAGATGACATTTCTATCATAATTGGAAGTAGGAATTGAGTTTTGAAATATTTTTAGGTATTTTCATTTTTAAACAAATCAAAAAAGCATTATGAAATTTATAGCACCTTTACTCACCTTTTTATTTTTAGCTATTTCTCTGCAGGCACAGATATCTCTTAATATGGAATTGCAAGACCAATTTCATCGAGGTGATACTCGTTACTCAGGGAGTTGGGCTTATACGGATGATCAAGGAAATGAATATGGTTTAGTTGGTGCGAGAACGGGAACGGCTGCTTATTCTATTGACGGAACAAATGCGGATGAATTGGGTTTTGTTAGCGGACCTGGATCTAATTGGCGAGAGATAACGGTCATTGGTCATTATGCCTATGTTTCTACGGAAGGTAATTCAGATACAACAGGTATGCAGGTGATAGATTTGCAATATTTACCAGACAGTCTTCACTTAGTGACGACCTATGATGAGACCTTTACGCAAGGCCATATATTGCAAAGAGATATTTATACGGAAGCACCATTTGTCTATGTAATGGGCGGGACTCAAGAAGCGGAAGGTGTTCACATTATGGATGTTTCAAACCCAGCAGATCCTGTAGAAATTGGAATATATGATCCAGGGTATTATATCCATGATTGCTTTGTGAAAGGAGACCTAATGTTTGCCTGTGCATTTTATGAATCAACCGTTGATATCGTTGATGTTTCTGATAAAACGAATCCAGTTTTGATTACTCGTTTGGATCATTTTGATGGCAACACACATAGTTCGTGGATAACTGAAGATGATCGATATTTAGTGGTTGCATCAGAGTTAGATGGCCGGCCAGCAAGGATTTATAATGTAGAAGATTTTACTAATATTTCCGAAGTTGCTCAGTATACCGCTAACAATTTAAGCTTGGTTCATAATCCATATATTCGTGGAAATTTTGTTTTCTTTTCACATAATACAGAAGGTCTGAGAGTCGTCGATATTCACGATCCGGAAGTTCCAGTAGAAGTTGGATATTATGATACTTTCGAAGGACCGAGTGGAGGGTTTAGTGGCCTTTGGTCTGCTTGTCCTTACTTCCCATCTGGAAAAATAATAGGAGGTAATCGAACCGATGGGATGTATGTTTGGACCTTTAACAATACTAAGGCTGGACGAATTTATGCCACGGTTTTGGATAGTTTGTCACAAGACCCATTGACCAATGTCGAAGTAGAAATTTTGGAAACAGGGGAGATCCTAGAGACTGATTTTAATGGCCAGATCAAATGGGGTGCTCTGCCAGGAAGCTATACAATCTCCGTTACTTTAGATGGTTATTTTACGAACACTTTTTCTTTTGATTTTGAAGGTTGTGATAGCTTGAATATTGATGTATTGATGCAATCTGATATTCCTGAAAGTATAGCAGATATTTATAAAAACTTACCTCAAATTGACCTTTTTCCTAACCCTTCAAATGGGGCCGTAAAACTTGATTTAAATTCACTGGAAAAGGGGAGTAGTTTGCTGATTTACAATAGTATAGGACAAGAAGTGTATGGGAGAAAAGTAGAGCAAATTAATGCGGTAAATCTTGATTTAAGCTTTTTGAAAAACGGAACCTATTTCATTCTATTAAGAGATGAATCAGGGCAAGCTATTGCTCAATCCCAATTGGTTTTAATTCCTTAGATTTTGTTGAAATGTAATTTGATTGGATAGCTTGAGATATGTCATTTCGAGCAGTTGGTTTTTGTTTATTAATTTTACTCAGTTAAAATTTTCTTTTTAAGTTTGCTTTGGAGTTTTTGCTTTCTTCATATTTAGAAAAGAGGAGGAGGCATGACTTTTTTAGTTAAAACATCTTGATTCGACCTAGTTTAAGGCTTGCAAAATCATGATGTTTTGGCATCATGTAGAGCGTTTGTAATAATTGAAAATATTGATTTATCCACAAGGCTGTACAGTTCTTATACCCTCAATGGAGATATTACATACCGCAGAGAAAAGGAGAAACGCGGAGTTATTTTAAGTTTTTTTTTGAAAGCTTAAAACCCTAGGTATTCTACTACCTCAATGCTTTCTAAAAAAAACATTGAAACATAGAAACAAGCCAAAAAAGTCAAGTAAAAAAATAATAGAATCTAATCTTCCAACAAATCAGGTCGACGTTCTTGAGTCCTTTTCAAGGATTGTTCATAACGCCATTTTTCAATAGCACCATCATTGCCTGATAAAAGAATATCTGGAACTTTTAAACCATTATAATCCGCAGGACGCGTATAGATTGGGGGAGCTAAAAGATCATCTTGGAAAGAGTCGAAGAGGGCAGAAGTCTCATCATTTAAAACGCCAGGAAGTAAACGACCGATAGAGTCAACCAATACTGCCGCAGCTAGTTCACCACCTGATAAAACAAAATCACCGATACTGATATCTAGTGTGATATATTGTTCTCTGATCCGTTCATCGATGCCTTTATAATGGCCACAGATCATCATCAAATTGCCTTTGAGAGAAAGTTGATTGGAGATGCTTTGATTTAGACGTTTGCCATCAGGAGTAAGATAAATGATTTCGTCATAATCTCGCTCTGCTTTTAAACTTTCAATGCATTTAGACATCGGTTCTATCATCATCACCATTCCAGCACCACCTCCAAATTGATAGTCATCGACTTTGCGATGCTTACCTAAACCAAAAGGTCGGAGGTCATGAACGACGACTTCCAATAATCCTTTTTGTTGAGCCCGTTTCATGATCGAATGGTCAAATGGACTACGGAGTAATTCAGGAAGAACTGTGATAATGTCGATGCGCATATTACAGGAGAATTAGTCGTGAGGAGTGAGAGATGAAGAGGAATAAAATTCACTCCTCATTCCTCATTCCTCACCTCTGAATTAGTTAATCTTCAATAGTTCAACCTCAAAGATAAGTGTTGAAAATGGCTTGATCACTTCACCTGCACCTTGCTCACCATAGGCAAGATTAGAAGGAGCGAATAATCGCCATTTAGAACCAACAGGCATTAACTGCAATGCTTCTACCCAAGCCGGAATTACTCGGTTTACAGGGAAGCTCGCTGGCTCACCTCGATCCACAGAGCTATCGAATACAGTACCGTCGATAAGTGTACCATGATAGTGAGTGGTTACTTCGTCAGTTGCTTGTGGCTTAGGGCCATCACCTGCATTTAATACCTGGTACTGAAGACCACTAGGCAAAGTAGTGACATCGTCACGTTTGCTATTTTCAGTTAAGAAAGCTTCACCAGCTTCTACTGCATCTTTGTGTTTTGCAACCGCAATTTCTCTTAGGTAGTTTTGGATCGTTTTATCCGCTTCTTCAACAGTTAGTTCTGTTGGATTACCTTTAATAACATCCTCAATTCCTTTTGCTAGATCAGCTGGTTCGAAAGTGGTAATGTTTTGATTTTTTAAATTTTGAGCTAGGACGATTCCTAAGCTGTAACTGAATTTATCCATAATAATTACTTATTAAGTGAGCAATGTAGCAAGTTCTAAAGTCATCATTTTAACTGTAGTAGATGAATGAAAACTCAATACTTTGTAAATTAATGCCGCAAAGGTAATAAGATATGGAAGAATTTATAACTAAAAGGGAAGAATGAGGGGCAATCGCTAGAAAGTTTTAATCATTGATCGCTAGGCATGTGAGGTCACAATAGCTTAACGACCTCAGAAGCGACAAGGCCGAAGGCCAATCAATCACAAGTGATTGATATCATTATATTGGTGAATGCCTAGCCTTTTAAAGCTATTTTTTCTTTTGTGATACTTTATCAAAGATTCTTTTGTGCTGAAAGGCGATTTTGCACTCTTTTTTGATTTGATCAATATCGGATGCTGACATACCATAATACTGAGCATTCGTCTCAATTCTTTGGTACAGAGATAGTAATTCTATTGGAATCTCGTTTTCCTGCTGTTCGGCTGAATTTCTCATATGTGTAGTATGTTTTAAAAATAAAATCTCAAACGAATAAATTTCAATTGTGTAGTGTGTTTTGTTTATTCTGAAATTTAAACACTTGTTTGTATTCGTTATCTTATGATAACATGTGAGCTAACTTTGGAAAACATATAGAAATAATTACCAATTGTGTGCCGAAAAAGGAATGTTGAAGAAAAAGTGTGACAAGAGAAAGGGAACGGAAAGAAGTCTTGAGGAATCGGGCGGGGGAAATCAAAACCGAAATGTGAATCAAAATCAAAATGAGTCAAGTTTTTCAAAAAGAAAGAATGTTAAATTGGATCTTCAAGTCATTAATTATTGAAAATCTTAAGAGCAAACTCGGAGCACATTTTGATTTTGATTTTAATTGATATTTTGATTTACTTGTCTTTTCTCAACTCTGCATAATATTGAAAATAATAAGGGATCGTTTCAATTCCACGATAGTAGTTAAACAATCCGTAATGCTCATTTGGAGAATGGATATCATCCGTGTTTAGACCAAAACCCATTAAGACAGATTTTACACCCAAAACATCTTCGAACATAGAAACGATTGGAATACTTCCACCAGAACGCTGAGGAATTGGTTCTTTTTTAAATGTTTTTTGATAAGCCATATGAGCGGCTTTATATTCTAAAGTATCTGTTGGCGTAACCGCTGGCATTCCTCCATGATGAGGATGAACATTAACTGTAACACCAGGAGGAGCAATGCTTCTAAAATGTTTTTCAAAAAGTTTGGTAATTTTATCAGGATGTTGATTTGGAACCAAACGCATACTAATCTTTGCGAAAGCTTTTCCAGGAAGAACGGTCTTCGCACCTTTTCCGATATAACCTCCCCAGATGCCATTGACATCAAGTGTCGGACGGATAGAAGTTCTTTCCAAAGTCGTGTATCCTTTTTCGCCGTAGATTTCTTTGATTTTTAATTCTCGTTTGTAAGCTGCCAAACTGAATGGCGCTTCGTTCATCGCTTTTCTTTCTTTTTTAGAAACGATTTCTACATCATTATAAAAACCAGGAATATTGATCTTGTTGTTTTTATCATGAAGAGAAGCAATCATTTTGCTCAATACA
>CAKZTD010000194.1 GCA_937921595.1 uncultured Saprospiraceae bacterium | reverse complement strand
TGCTTATGAAGAGAAAAGACTTAAACGTATTACTAATTAGTAAATTATGTGAAGTCTTAAAACTTTTAAACTAACAATAAAATTGTGATTTAAGTATCGGTTTCGAGATGTTTTGAGGTAGGTGTTTTTTAAGGTTATTTTTACTACCTATTCTAATTGCAAAAATAGTAATATTTTTTTGATATAAAAATTAATAACAAATGATATTCATATTATTATTTATTTTAACATATCGGCAGCCTACCATAATTTTGCTGCGCTTAAGCTAAGTAAAATCATGATGGATTAGATAGAAAAAAGCGAGCCCTCAGATTTACACCTGAAGGCTCAACAACTAAAGAAGCATACTAAAAATTCTTAATTATCTTAACAGCGTTATATCGCCTTTTTTCATCATTTTACCTTCACCAATTGGACATGGTGCTTCGACGTAGTATACATATACTCCACTCGGCATCTTTTGACCTTTGAATGTTCCATCCCAAGTATCATTTGCATTCTTGCCTTCAAAAATTTGAGCTCCCCAACGATCAAAGATTCTCCATACTTCAATTCCTGTTACCTGAATAGCTGGCGAAAGATGCAATTCTAATAAATCATTATTTCCATCATTGTTTGGTGTAAATATATTAGGCACTCCAATCAAATCTGCAGGACAATTATTATTTACCCTTAGCATTGTGCTGTCCACTGACCAACATCCTGTTAAAGGATCTGTAACAGTTACAGCCATCGACAATGTTGAATCTGGAGTAATCTGCGGATTATTACAAGAAACACAACTTACCAAATCGATTGGTTCCCATGCGTAAGAATAAGCTTGTAAGCCGTCTGTCGAAACTTCAACCTCAACGGTTTGTCCAGCAAAGAAATCATAAACTTCAGTCAACGTTGTCTCTGGTCCTTCGATTACAGTTACTGTAACATGAGCAGTATCATCAAGACAAGAACCTAAAGAACCGGTAACAATATAAGTCGTTGTTTCTGTCGGTGTAGCAATGGGATCTGCAATTAAAGAATCACTCAAAGTAGAAGCAGGAGACCAAGAGAAACTTTCAGCAGAACCATAAGCAAATAACTCAATGTCTTCTCCTAAACAAATCGTTTCGCTTTCTGCGAATACTTCCGCCCTTTCAACTACATTTATATTTACAGAATCTGAAATTACACATTCATCATTAGTTACTGTCAGGTGATAAGTCGTAGGAACTGATGGCGATGCAGTCGGATTAATAATATCATTTGCATTCAGGCTATTATCTGGTGACCAAACAATATCTCCTGTACCAAAACCATCCAACTCAATACTCTCGCCAACACAAATTACATTGTCAGTTCCAGCATCAACATCTTCTTCGTTCATGACATTGACAACTAAAGTATCAATAACCTCACACCCAATATCCGTAGTTACTCTTACCACATAGGTCGTTGTTTCATCAGGGCTCGCGACTGGATCAGCACAATAAGTACAATCCAAACCAGTCGTTACTAACCACACTGGGTCATTTCCAAAATCAGCATTAAGCTGTGTACTATTTCCTTCACAAATCGTTTTATCATCTCCTGCAAAAGGTTGAGATTCATCAATCACTTCAATATCTACATCTCGAATTGTTTCACAAGCATACTGGTTAGTAACGGTAACAGTATATGTTGTAGAAACTTCAGGGCTTGCAATTGGGTTATTACAATTTTCATAACAACTTAGCCCTGGAGCATTTTGATCCCATTGGTATTCAAAAACGTTCATTCCTCCAGTGGCAGTAATTTGAATAATACTATTTGCACAAATCGTTGTATCGCCAGTAATATTTACAATTGGAGCTGGGAAAGGTCTTACTTCAACTAAGACTTCAGAAGTATCCGTACATCCTATTTCATTTTCAATTACAAAATAATAAATCGTCGTATCAATCGGGTTAGCATCGGGATTCAAACAATCAGTACAACTTAAGCTAGGACTAGGCAACCAATGGTAGGTCAAATTAGTTGGGTCTGAAATAATTTCTATTTCTAGGGTTACTACATTTCCAATACAAATATTATAAGGTTCTGGGATTTGTACTTCAGGTACTGGAAAAGTTTCAATTGCATTAGAAACCTCATCGGTACATCCAATATCTGTAGTAACCGTCAAATTAACATTATACAAATCCTGTCCGTCAAATATGTGTGTTGGGTTTTGAACAAAGCTACTATCTCCATCATCATAAACCCATTCCCAACTATTTATAAACCCAGTACCTACAGTAGATAAATCAGTAAAGTTTACTGGAAAAGGTGCACATCCTAAAGTATCGTTCATAGAAAACGCGGCGACTGGAGTCTCTCCTACTTTTATAGCTGCAGGACGGAAAAGTGTATCTGTACAAAATCCATTGCTTGAGATTAAAGTCACATCAAAAACTCCTGCTGAATCATAAGAAATTGTAGGCTCAAACATATCCGCTGTTCCCGGATCTCCTCCATCAAAAATCCATTCAACAGAACTGATTGGCAAACTTGAGCTTGATAAATTTAAGAAGGTTGTATTATCTTCTCCTGTACAGAGAATTGAATCTGTTGGAAGAAAATCTAATATTAATTCTTCCAAATAAATGGTGTCTGGAGATTCAAAAGCTCTAGCACATAAATTGGCATCTTGTAAAATTAATTTTGGAACATACTTTCCAACCATATCATATTCATACTGAATCGTATCAAAATTTACATTCTGCGTCTCTTGCAAAACACCATTTCCAAAATCCCACGTGTAATCATAAAAGTCTACAGATTCACCATAAAATGTTATCGTAGCGGGAACACAAGCGCTATCAATATCAAAGAAGAAACTTCCAACAGGTCCTTCAACTTGTATGTAATCATTTATTATTAAAGTATCTGCACAATGACCATTAAAAGAAGAGATTAAGGTTAAATCGTAATTCCCAGGTTCAGTATAAACATGAGGAGGATTTTCTAAATTCGATGTTCCTCCACCATCTCCAAATTCCCAAATGAACTGGTTTGAATTGATTGATTGATTTTCAAAATTTACGATCAATGGAGGGCAAGTTGCATAGGTTGTGTCTGCTAACAAAGCAGCTACTGGATCTCCAATAACTACGTAGTCATTTCTACAATAAGTACTATCACAACCATTGATATCTGTAGCTGTAAGGCATATTGAATAGATTCCTTCCAAAGGATAAGTATAACTTGGATTAACTTCAGTTGAAGTAATTCCGTTACCAAAATCCCAAAGATAAGTCAAGGTATGCCCTACTGAAGTATTTGTAAAACTTACATCATGAGAAGTACAAGATAATGTATCTGCATGGAAAGAAACTAATGGAAAAGTTACTTCTACTCCATCATCAATCGTTCTGGTTGCAGTACATCCCCAGTCATCAGTAACAGTCAAGCTAATATCATAGACTCCTATATTTTCAAAAACAGACACAGGGCTCTGATCACTTACATTCGGAGCTCCTCCTCCAAAATTCCAATCCCAATTTGTCAAATTACCAAAAGCACTACTTGAACCATCTGTAAAGGTAACGGTCAATGGACGACATCCATCTGATGGATCTAAAGTAAATTCAGGATTGACTCCATTCGCTGTTATGGTATCTGTAAATGTCATAGTATCCAAACAACCATTTACATCTGATACCATTAATTCAATGTACGTAAATTTCCCAGGTGTATTAAATGTCAATGTTGGTTCAGGACTAGCTGCACTTGAAACAATTGCTCCAGGTGCACTCCATCCATAAATATTTGCATCTTGACTCAAGTCATCAAGAGTAATGACTAATGGTACACATCCTTCTAATGGAGAAGTAACATTAAAGTCAGAATTGATTTCCCGAATTTGAACATTTCGAGTTATATCATCTGAACAACCTGTTTCAAAATTAAACACAGTCATTGTGATTGTAAAATCTCCAGTAAACGGATAAGTAAAAAGCGGTTCAAATTCAGATGAAGTATCTGT
>CAKZTD010000193.1 GCA_937921595.1 uncultured Saprospiraceae bacterium | reverse complement strand
GGAAACATTAAAACTCATACTTGTTCCTGTGGTCGTCTGCGATCCTGTTTCTCCGCCGAGAACTGTAGAATTTAAATGAAGAAAGGAACCTTTGTAAGAAATTGAAGTAGGAATAGCACTCCAAGTCAATGATACATCTGTAGTTGTATATCCAGTAACATTCGGAGAAGGAGGAAGACAATTTGGATTAAAGTCAGGGTCGGCATCAGTGGCGGGTAATAATCCTGCTAAAAAATCACTAACTTCTGTTTGAGTCAAATCAATACTACCACCATGTAAATCAAAAATCATTTCTGTGACATCATTTACTTCACTGGGGGCAACATTTGGAAATATCTGAGCATTAGTAAAAGAAAATAGACAACAAAGTACTAAAGTAAGAGCGAGCGAAAGTTTCATTTTCATCATCCTAATAATTTTATTAATTAATAAATGTAATTTAAAAATTGAAAGGTATATCTTTAAGAAATTTATTTTGGTAACATTTTTTTCATCTGCTTCCCCATCGCTATTAGAGAGAGATAATGTACAATAGCAAATTACTACAAATTATTAAATCTTTTAACCAGGGCGAGTTAGATGATTTTTCAACTTTTCTTTCAGCAGGATTTGTTAAAGATAGCAATCCGGAAGAGCTAAAACAACTCCTTTCCTTATTTTATAGCCATCTACCTGATTTAACACATCCAGATCTTAAAAAGGAAAATACTTTCAAGTGGATATTTGGGAAACTTGAGTATAATCCTGGTAAAATGGATAAGCTTTTAACTAGACTTCTAAAGGTAGTTTATCAATATATTAGTATATATTTTAATCATAAGTATTCTTCTCCTCAGTCGAATATTTGTTATTTCCTTCAAAACAAAGGCTTAAAACCTATTTTAGATCGCGAACTAGGCAAATGGGTAAAATCACTTGATCAAAATCAATTCTGTAGTTCTGAAATTTTATTCGAACGGTATCTCCACAAGGAGCTTATTGTATCCGAGCAAGCAAGTAACATCAATCCTAAAGTCGATTTAGAACTTCCATCAATGCTCTTGAGTTTGGACCAATATTACGTCTTAACTAAATTACAGTTTGGGTGTCAATTACTAGCTGTTAATACTTTTCTTTTTCCAGTTAATGTGGAAAAAAGTATAGAATCATTTCGGTACTTAGAACATATTATTAACCTTCCTCATCTCCAAATCCCAATCATAAAAGTCTACTATCAGGCTTATAAAATGCTGGATATTAGTTCAGAATTAGATCTCAATAATTTTGAAGATTTCAAAACTATATTAGATAAATACAATGACGACCTTAGCGAAGATCAACGAAAAACGCTAAATGCATTGATCCGTAGTTATGTAACCTTTCAGTATCATAATGGAAAAGAAGGTTTCTTGAAAAATGCATTTGAAGTCTATAAAGATCATCAAAAAAAAGGGTACCTAAATTATAATGGAAAAATTTTAGCACAGCCTTTTAGGAATCTAGTCACCTTGGGCTTAAGGTTAAAAGAGACAGAATGGGTCTATAATTTTCTGCAAGAACATAAGGGCAAAATCACAGGCTCTAAAAAGCCAGATTTGATTTATGACTTTAATCTATCAATGTATTATTTCCAGATTAAAGAATATGATAAAGCCATGGAAAATCTTCCAGAAACTTTTGATGACACCTATTATAAACTAGGTGTAAAAAGGTTAGAATTGATGATTTATATGGAAACCAGATCTTTAATTCTTGAATCTAAGATACTAGCTTTTAAGGCTTTTATTTATAGGCTTTCTAGTTCCAAAATTACAGAAAAGCAAAAGAAAGCAAACAATAATTTCATTCACCTTTTGAGGCAAATCAATAATATAAAAACTGAATTTAATGCTGACAGAATTAAAAAATTAAAGCTTAAAGTTGAACAACATGATCTTATAAATGAGAAAGAATGGTTTATTGATATTCTCACTAAAATGTTAGAAAAAGCATAACTTCTCTATCAGTCTATCATTAACATCAGATGTACACTGACATTAATAATTTTAGAAATCCGAGCTTATCCCTATTTGTAAGCAGTTACATTTCTAACTTTGAGATCTTCTTTAGTTAAAGAGACTATTTCTAGAATCATGGTATCTCGACCACCCCAATAATCATATTCTAGTTGAAGTTTGTTGTCTTCGATTTGCTTCCATTTGCCTTTATAATTACCATAAGAAATCGGAGGCGTTCCACACCATCCTACGTTTTGTCTTTTAATCATAATCCCATCTTTTTGAAATTCAAACCCTGGTTTATCTTGCTCAAAACGTTTCGATTTTTTATAGACAGAAACTCCATCTTCGTATCCATCATAAATCCAGTATGTTTCTAAACTTTTGTCCACTGGTTCTACCGGCACAAAGGCATAGAAAGTAAAAATTGAAATGGCAATTAAAGCGATTGAGATTTTTAGATTTTTCATAATTGATCTGTTTTAGATTATTGTTCTACTTAATAGATGCAGAAAACCGATCAATTGCATAAATTATTTTGATTTTTTTATAAAAAAAAGAGTGACAACATAGTATCACTCTTCTTAACAAGTATAATTCATCTTAAAAAATTCTTTCCTGAAACATACCGCTGTCAAGAGACAGCGGTATGTGATCTAGTTTTAGTTCCCATAACTTTTTTCTATAGCTTCTTTTCAATAGTATAAGTTTTCATAGCTTTATTCTTTCTTAAAACTTACAATACAAATATCAACGTTTTTATACTTATTTGAAATTACAATATTGGGAAGGACTTCTGAGATAATTTCGTTTTCAAAAAATAGGATTGAATACTTAAATCGGAATAAGAATATAAAACAAAAGCTGGATAAGTAATCTCTACTTATCCAGCTTTTATTAAATCTAGGTGTACGTCTAAAAACCTATTCCATTTTCACAAAAGAACTACCATAAAGTTTATCCTGAGTTCGAAGAACAAAAATGTATGTACCATTAGGAACACCTTTAACAGAGAATTTTAATTTTCCATTTCCTAAATTATCTTCTATTACATCAAGCGTTATCTTTTCACCATAAATATTCGTTATGTAATAATCCAAGGAAGAAGCATCATCAATGTAAGACGGTAATTCCACAGAAATATCATTTACAGTAGGATTTGGAGAAAGGTCAACCTCCAAATTATTTGCTGTTCCTAGATTATAATTCATTCCAATCGTTCCGCTATTTTGAATAAAACCTTCTTCCTTTCCATCTTCATCTACACCTCCATCTAAAGCTCCACATTCATTAATCGAAAGCGTACCTTCAGCTCCTAGTACGGGATCAAAATAAAACCCCCCATTAAAACTCATAGATCCAAAAAGCAGACGATTACCTTCAGATGACTCATCGTGAACATATAATAAGTTATTACTATGATCCATTGAGGTATTATTCATACAATCTGCAGTATAACTTACATAGATGTAACTTCCATCTGTACTAATTTTCACTACAAAAGTAGCAGTCTCTCCAGTATCAAATTCAAAATCTCCTACGTATATCCCAATGGCTCCATCATGAAAAAAAGGAACAAAGACAATGTCTTCGGCCTCGTTAGTCTGTCCTATAAATTCTACAGTTTCGTTCCCTAGTGTATTTGAACATTGACATTCATCTGTAACCTCATTAATATAAACTGGCTTATCTACGATTATTACTTTTAATTCTCCAGAGACAGTAGGACTACAATAAGACTGAAACGCAATCAAGACCATACCATTTGAAATATCAAATTCTGCCTCTGGATCTAAAGTACTTATTTGTCCCATCTCTGTGCCAGAAAGAACGAGGTTATTTAACTTAAGATAAGAGATTCTATATGCATAGATTCCTAAATCTGACCAGTTATAAGAGACCCCCGTTGTTGTGAAACTCGTAAGTTGAGGATCTGGTGGTGCACAAGTATTACTAAATTCTGGATCAGTAATATTATCAGGAACTAAATTTTCTAAAAAATCGTGTATTACGGTGTAATCCTCTTCTATGTGACCACCATGATTATCAAAAATATTATCGACTACATCTGTAACATTATCGGGTCTAACATTTTCGACAGACTGAGCTTGAGTAGAGAATACTAAAAAAAAGGAAAAGAATATTCCAATGAGGAATGTTAATGTGTTTTTCATGCTATGTAATGTTTTAATAAAATAAACTACTTTAATAAGAGACAAGATATGATGATAAAAATCAAAATCTAGTTACATTTTCATGCAGTTCTTCTGAGGTTCTTTTTTTAATGAAACAGAAAGCCCAATAGTATTAAAAATACCAATGAACGATCAATAAGGCGTTTTCAATTTATTTTAACAAATCGATTTTTCATAATTTCATCTGTTCCCTTAACCAGAAAAATATAACTTCCAGCGGGGAGTTTTGAAATATTTAAATCAACTTTTTCATCTGTACTATTAGATGACATAGTTTGTTCATTTATCGGTTTACCAAAAATATCCAAAACAGAATACTCGTATGATGATTTGGCAAAAGATTCAGGAATTGAGAACGTAATATTATCTTTTGCAGGATTTGGATAGCTCAAGATTTGATTAAATTTATCATCAGACAAATCAAATTGTTCGTTATTACCAGCATGATCATTTCTTTGAGGCCCTTTATCTGTTGTACCAAATCTACTGCAAAGGGTAACTTTAATTGATCCTGAAATTCCTTCTGCGGCGTTAAAAGTAAATCCATTAGAAAAGGTAAGTACTCCCATTTGCAGAAGAGTGTTTCCTTCACCATTCGAGACATTAGAATTTAAATATGATCCTCCTCCTTGTTTGAATAAATTCAACATACAATCATTATGAAGACCTACTTCAATAGTATTTCCTGAATTTAAGAATTTGATTTCAGTAACAAATTTAGCAACATCTCCATTATCATAATCAATTCGTCCTACATAAGAACCAATATTCCCTGGATGAGAATAAGGGATATTTACGGAATCATAAGCTCCTTCTGGGGCTCCACTAAAGTCTTTGGTAATTGTAATCTTGTCTTTTTTGCAGCTACATCCAGCAATCACATCTTGAACAAAAACTGGTTTATCAACTATTATTACATTAATTCTCCCTGTAGTGATGATATCTGATGCTTGACATCTTGATTGAAAAGCAACTATCATTAGTCCATCAGTGACATTAAAATCTACAAACGAAAAAGGAGTAAATTCATTTCCTGTATCAGAAGTGCCATTCGGAGGTAAATTATTTAGTTTTATATATGACACCTTATAATCTAATAAATCAGGTATTGCAGAATCCTCCCAGTCGAATGCTATTTTCACATTAGTGACTTCAGAAATCAATGGAGAAGGTGGTGGCGTACAATTTTCGTCGTAGTTAGGACTAGTATCAGAGCTTGGTAACAAAGAAGATAAAAAACTGTATACATTATTATAATCTTCATCTATTTGTCCATTAAACCGTTCATAAATCAGATCTGCTACTTCTTGAACATTGTTTGGAGTCATTAATGGTAAATCTTGAGCCTGTAGGTATAATGTTGAGTTGCTTAAAATGAGAATAAGCAATAACTTTGTCATCTTTTTCATGCTATGTAATGTTAGAAATTCGTAAAAACTTAATAAATTCGTTCCCAAGGTCAGAGATTTAGCTCTAAAATCTGATTACATTTTTTTCGAGTGCTTCCCAAAATTTATTGAGAGACATATAAATATGCAAAACAGTAGAGTATTAAAAATATTGGGATCCTTTACCAAGGAAGAGATGATGATGTGTTTAGGCTTTGTGGAAGTTAACTATTATAAAGATAAAAACCCTCAGGAACTTTTAGTGCTTTTCAAGCTAATTAATAATTATTTCCCAGATTTAGAACATCCAGACTTAAAAAAAGAAAACGCTTACCGGATTGTTTTCACTAATATTGAATGGATTCCTGGAAAAATGGATAAGCTACTCACTCGTTTATTGAAAATAGTTTATAAGTTTATTTCTATTGAATTTAAAAATGAGAATCAAAATGATCAACTCACGATCTGCCAGTTTCTATTAAATCGAAACTTAAAACCAATTTTCGATAGAGAATTAAACAAATGGAGTAAAACTTTGGAATCAAAGCATATAGATTCCTCTGCGGTATTATACGAACATTTTTTATTAAAAGAACTTATAGTAGAAAATCAGTCTCAAAATATCCATCCAAAGATAAAACTGGAACTTCCGGATATGCTCAAAAGTCTCGACCAGTATTACATCTTTACTAAACTTAAATATGCTTGTCAATTACTTTCGATCAATTCATTTTTATTAAAAGTAAATACTGAGGATAGCTTAAAGTCATTTAATCATCTGAAGTTATTAATGGACCTTCCCCATCTTCAAATTCCTATTATCATTATTTACTATCAAGCTTATAAATTACTCCGTTCAGATTTTGAACTTGCTAGTGAACAATTTAACAACTTCAAAGAAACACTAGATAAATATGATCAGCATATTTCGAAAAACCAATTGAAAGCATTGAATGCATTAATCAGAAATTTTGCTATTCAAAAATACATGAAAGGTGACAATCAGTATTTAGAAAATGTTTTCGAAATTTATAAAGATCATTTAAACAGAGGCTTCTTATATCATCAAGAAAAAATCCTTCCTTTACCAATGAGAAACATTGTTACTTTTGGATTGAGGTTGAATCAATTTGATTGGGTTTATCAATTTATCACAGATCACAAAGATAGAATTACTGGATCAGAGTCACCAGAATTGTTTTATAATTTCAATTTAGCACTTTACTACTTCCATAAAAAAGAATATGAAAATGCCTTGAACATTTTGCCACAAGACTTTGATGATTATTATTATAAAATGGGAGTAAAAAGATTAGAACTCATCATCTACCATGATACCGACTCTCCGATCTTAGAATCTAAAGTTGATGCTTTTAAAATATTTATTTACAGAACTCCCGATGATAAAATAACAAAGAAACATAAAGAGGCAAACAACAATTTTATACATATTTTAAAACAGATCATTCATCCAAAAACAGAATACGATAAGTCTAGAAAGGAAAAACTAAAAACTAAAATTCAATCAACAAGTATTATTGCTGAAAGGGATTGGTTAATTAGCATTCTTGATTAAAAATCTATTCGTTTAAGAACAACCATATTACATATTCGTCTCCCTCGAACTGCAAAATCAATCATCATAACCATATAACAAATCTTTCAATCTAGATCCTTTCAACTCTGCGATATTGTAAGCTTCTTCAAATTCTACAACAGCTTCTTCAATTTCGGCTCCTAAGTTTTTGAACTTTAAAGGCAGGCTCTCAGAACAAAAATCTTTGTTATTGTAATTTTCCAGAATCATCCAAAATTTTTGATAATAGTTTTTCCCTTGTCCTATGAAGTTGTTGTATTTATTAATAAAAGAAGTCATTAGATTTAAAGGGAACTCTAAGCTTGAATTTTTCTTATATGCCAATCTTACTTCTTTGGGACTACCATCATATAGTTTTCTCATCTCCTCAATATAAGCATCAAGCATAAGAAAAACATTACCCCAATCATCACTATCTCTACACTTATCAAGTGGCACTTTGTATCCAATGATTTTAGTATATTCTACAAAGAGATCCATACAATCTTTTTTAAGTGTTTGATTACTTGTTTTGAGGTATTCTGTTTCAAAATAAATAATCTTAAGATCGGTGCTCATCCGCAAAGTAAAATCGATGATGCAAGAAACTTCATCCAATTTTTTTTCTTTATCTCTTCTACTACCCTCTCCGAGCAAAGTTCCAACTAGTGAAAAGCTAGATACAAAAAAAGGATTGGCTTGCAATGCATCAGGAATGTTAAGCCCTAGTCGTTTTTTACCTAAGCTCTTTTTTATTTCTCGATTCAATTTAGCAAACTCTGGATAGCTTGCCGGATTGGCTAATTGTAACAAACTTTTATTCGTTTGAATAGCAGAAAAATGATAATCCAATCCTAGAATTTTTTCATAAAGTAATCTTATCAATTCAATTCCTTTTTTATACCTACGTTCAGCTAATTTTATTCTAAATTCATTGCCGAGTAGTTTTAATTCTTCTTCTAGTTTTATCTTTTCGATTAAGCTCTGTAGTAATATGTCTTTATTTTTAGAAGTCTTTATTTTTTTAACCACTTCAAACAGGCGTGCATCATATTTTATTCTTTCATTTTGAAAATTAATATTTAAATCCTCAATTTCATTTTCCATTTCTTCTAGCAAAATAACGATCGGATCATACTCCGCACGTAATGCTGAAACGAAAAAAAAGCAAATACTTAATGTTAGAAATATTTTTGTTTTCATAGCTTTTATTTTCTATTTTTTTCAAAATCAAAAAGACAAATTCCAATACTATCCTTAAGTCTTAGAAACTCGAACTTTCGCTTTATATTTAGATTTTTCAGGATGCTCTTTTTCAGGATAAGGAGACAAGAAAAAAACTTCTACCTGATATCCTAAAGCATTTAATTGAGAACCACAGGTACCATTCTCGTCAAAACAAAGCCCTTTCACTTCTAAAACAAAAGATTCTTTCTCAGATTTATTACGTAACTCCAAACTGAGAACAGCTTTACCAGCAACAAGACATTGAGTTTTTTTAGGGCAGCGAGAATCGGAGACTTCCAAAAAAGTAAGTTCTAAATCATCTTCAGTAAAGGTGATTGTTTTTCCAAATCCTAGTTCAACTGTTTCATTTAATTCAAGCATCTTATTAGATATTTTAGAAGTACAATTACTCAATTGCAAGGTGATAAACAAAAGAAAAAAGCTACAAGTTTTCATTAATTTATTTTTTAAAAATGAAGTCAAAAAAACATATTTTTATAAAGACTTAGAGCCTGTTTAAATTTTGTTTTCGATTGCGAAAAAGCGCTATAAATGGCTCTGAAGAAGCATTTTATTATATCATAGCATCGCTATGCGATCATAAAAAGAGGAAATCAGATTCGTTTAGAGCAATTTTGCAGCACGAAGGATAAAACTTAAACAAGTTCTTAAAAGCGACAGGAGGGAACCCATCCCCCTCCTGTCTATTCTAGCAAAACAAACCCCTATTATTTCATTCGCATATCACATGGATCAAACCTACAATCTTCTAATGTCACATAGTGATTATCTGATCCTCCTTGGGAAGAGGTTACAGTAAGGTTAACAGTCACTGGTAAATTAGAAGCTGGAATACTCACACTATTAAGTTTCAAGTATTTATTACCTGTTCCATAGATGGTATAATTCCAATTAGAAGGAATATTTGACCAAGTAAATGTAGACCCTGGCAAACCTGTCGCAGTGAATGTTCTTGGCAACATATTAAATCCATACACACAGATGAAATGTCCTCCAGTAATTTTCACACAATTACCAACAAACTGATTCCCTACTCCTACTGCTGCCCATGCATTGGTTGTTTGAATTTCTTCAAAAGAGCATTGACCATAAAGATCTTTAGCAGAATTGATCGCTCCTACTCGAGCATTTGCATAATTAGAACCTGATCCTAAATAAACCGTAAGATTTCTAAAAGCGATTTTTGCAGCTTTTGCTTTTCCGATTGCTTGGACAGTTACCCCATTATGAGTTCCTCCTTGAGACAAAAGGTAAAACCATTTGTTTTGAACACCAGAATTAATATGTACACCACCATAATCATATGAGCTATTAGGATCTACCCAGTTGGTTCCTCCATAAGTATCAGGATGTCCTTTTGCTGGAGGGTTCGCCATATTTCTAATTAGAAAAGATGCATCCTCACCCATTGTCCAATCAAAACCACCAGCATTTGCGTAGTCTTCAGCCATGGTTCCAAAAATATCTGAAAATGATTCATTCAATGCACCTGATTCACCTTGGTAAACTAAACCTGCAGAATACTTAGTCACTCCATGAGCATACTCATGAGCCATGATATCCATAGTAGAAAGATGGTTGTTTCCATTTTTACCAATTCGGATAGTTTGGCCCCAAAAATTACCAGAGTAAGTTGCATTCAGATTTCCCCAATTTGCTTTCACTTTTACTTTCTTACCACTTCCATTTGTACCATTACGACCATGAACATTTTTGAAATAATCCCATGCTTTTGCACAAGTCCAATGTGCTTGAGTATACTTAGCTTTGTCAGAAGGCCAAACATTATCTTTGTCTTTAATTTTACCATTACTTCCATTATCCTTAGTAGTAATCCCGTTTCCTCTAGAATTATCTTTTAAGTGGTAGTCTTTAAAAGGCCATCCTCGGTATTTTGTCTGGATCGTTTTTGTTCCATAATAAAGCAAAGGAGCTGTACCATTAGCAAAATATAAATTGCTAGCATCTTCTTTCGAATGATCACGACTTTCATCTTCCTGATGATCTCCATTACAAGAATGATTATGTACATGATTTTTTTCAGAATGTCCAAAACATTCAACAACGGTATCAAACATGTTTACAGTTTTACCACTATTAGCATCAATATCAACTTGGAGCTCCTGGTAAGGCTCGGTCGTTACGACTATGTAACGATATACTAATTTATATGAACCTTTACTTTTTTCTGCTGAAAAAGGCTTGGCAATAATTAGCTCAGCAGTTGGACGATAAGTAGCTTTGGGATCACCTGTCTCTTCCTGTAATTCAGCTTCCCATTCTTCATTTTCCCATGCAAACGCAGTAGAATTTACAGCTTTAGTGGCTAATGAAAATGCTTGGCTTTCGTTTATCTCAGGTCTGCTTGAAATATTTAGACCTTCTATAAGTTCGCCATTTGCAATTTTCTCAATACAGTCCTTTATGTGAACTATATACTCACCTCCTTCAACGGGAATACCGTTGTGTTCTTGTTGATACTTGACATGCGTCATCTCCAATTTATCAGATACATCACTCACTACAACCATCCTATCGTTTTCTCCTAACCCCATAGCGGTTTTGTGTTTTGAAAATAAGTCGCCCTCTTTGAGCGCCTTTTCTCCACTAAAGAAAAGCCAACCACTGGGATCAACTCGTTCTGTTAAATTTCGAATTTCAGCATTATCAGTTCTCAATGCTTTTTGTTGTCCCTTTTGGGCAAAAGAAATCATAGGTAATAAAAAACCTAAAAAAATAATTGCTATTTTCTTATAGTTTAAAATACTTAAGAATAAATGAATAGACGGATTTGTTAACCGCCAGTTAATAGTTAAAGTTTTCATACTAATTTAGTTAAAAGTTAAAAAAAATATCGCTTTATATTTAATTCTCGAAGCAGTAATACTGTTTCTAATAAATATCAATTTAGGAGGCATTATTCGCCCATGACTACTTGATAAAACTCAAGTAACCAAAGGCAAATAATAAGTATAAGTCTATGAAAAAAGTATCTCTTTAATGGTCGACTTGTAGGATGATAATGGTCGACTGCTGATTTGACTATTAAAAACTATAGCCAAGTTTTAGGCCACCAAAAAGATTAAAAGGAGTTCCTTCATTCTGAAAAAATTGATGTACCCCAAGTTCTGTTTTAACACTCCATTTCGGATTGAAGAGATAGCGGTAACTCGCCGCTGCCATCAAACCAGGAGCAGTGTTATCAAATTCATTCGAAACAATCTCCACCCAAGTAACTCGATCATAAATACCAACCACTTGGTTCTCTGATCCAATTCTAAACACTGGTCCTAAATGTCCTTCCAGTTTCGATTTTTCACTTGATAAAAAGGCATAACTAACAGATGTTTCTAACAAGAAAAAATATCGATCAAAAACATCTCCCAACTCACAACATTCTTCATTCGTGTATACTTTTGAAAAAACTATTGCCTCAAACTTCAATCCTATTCGATCATTTTTTAAATATCGAGTATAGGCTATATTTCCTTCGACTCCTCCATCCCAAGAGGTATTTGAAAAATGATAAATATTTTTACCGAGTTCGATTAAGTTTTTATTGGTTTGGGCATTTGAACAATAAAAACAGATAGCAAAGAATGATAAACAAATAATTTTTTTCATAATTATAATATTTAGAGGTTTGTATTTGATGCAAAACTTATTGATTGTTCACTAAAGGAATTTGAATTTTAAAAACTCCAGGTTGATCTATAACCAAGTAATTACCTTTCCTCAATTCAATATTTTGACTATTCAATCCTAAAGCATTTTTCACTTTATTGCTTTCTAATACAAAATTATCCTGTATCATATAATGGCCTTTTAATAGCTGAGTTTTTAGAATAGAATTTAAGTTATCTTTTAAAAACTCTAATTCTAAAACCGCATTTGACCTTACAGATATTCTTGCAGACGAAGCATTATTTGTTGTCTCTGACATCTTTGCTGATTCGTCCATATCACATAAATAAGGTGTACTTCCATCACATTGTCCATATTGATTAAACATGCCTGTGCTAAGGGTGACATTTACTCTTGGAGAGTCTCCAAGTCCACTGAAATTTTCTTCTGTTTTCACAACCATTCCCTCAACTATTACTACTGAACAAAAAACGAACAGGGTAAATATCGTAGGAATTAAAAAAAACTTTACATCGAAATTTCTTTTGAATATTTTCATAGCTATAAGGATTTATCGTTGCACCAACCCGAACATCAAGTCCTTCAGTCTAGAGCCCTGAATCTCAGGAAGATTATAGGTGTTATTAAATTTTTCGATCGTACTTTTTATATCAAATTTAAGTTCGCTAAACTGCCTAGGTATTACCTCTTGACAGGTTGATTCGTTTTCATAACTCGAAATTATATTATCAAATTTCTGGTAATACTGGACGCCTCTATTTGTAAAATCACTATACTTAATAATGAAATCGGATACTCTTCTCGTTGCAAATTCTAAGTTGATATGATCTTTCGAATTTTCAAGAAACATTGGAGGAACAGGCTCCATACCACCTTCCATTTCTTCCATTCCATCACCTTGCATTTCACCTACAAAAGCATTAATTTTTTCATATAAATTTTCCCAGTCATCCTGAGTCCTACATGTTTCAAGAGGAACAAGATACCCCACTACTTTTGTGTATTCTTCAAATAGTCTTTCACATTCTAACTTAAGATTTTCGTTAGCTTTCTTAAGAAATTCTACCTCATGACGGATCGTGTTTAGGTCTCCATTCATCCGTACTGTAAAATCTAATACGCAAGCAATTTCATCAAAGTCTCTTTGCTTTTCATTTTTAGAATCGTTACTTAAAAAAGAAGAAATCAAAGTAAAAGTCGCAGACATAAAAGGATTGGATTGTAGCAGATTTGGCATTTCTAAAGCGAATTTCCTGTGTTTTTTCTGATTCAACATCTCTTTAGCTTTTCTAAATTCAGGGTAAGTATTCGGATTCGAAAGTGTCGATACATTTTGATACACCTGCATCCCTGTAAAATGATGCTCTAAGCCAAGTATTTTTTCATACAACAGCTTGATCAAATCAATGCCTTTTCGGTAACGAATTTCAATCATACTTACGTCGTACATTTGTTTGTTCTTCCTAAACGTATCTTCTAATTCAAACTTCTTATTCAGTGCATTTCTAAATTTCTTTTTCCTTTTACCAGAATATTTTCTCAGTAAATGGTTAGCTTCTAGAATTTCTCTTCTTAATAAATTGTAATTATTTTCGTAGATTTTTTGTGTGGTGATTAACTCATATTCAAATTCTTGACAGAGTCCATCTATGGTGGTATTTTCTGTTGGATTTTCAGCACTTATTTGTCTAGGACAAATAAATAGCATCACAACAAGTATTATAAAAATCGATTTTAACGTTTTCATGATCATAGTTTTAAAAAAGTGGTTCTATAAAACCAAAAATAAATTCGGTAAGAAAATCAAAACTCAATCCCTTCAATTTTGATAACAGGCAATAGCTTCTGTTACCCATCCTGATTTATCTCCCATATCGTGTTCAAATACCAAAAGGCTCATTGTATGCAATTTAAGGTCAGTAAAAACGCCTTTGTATTTACAAATCACTTTCGATTTCAATGTATTGTTATCTCCATAAACACTACTTCCCAAAATCACTTTTCGTTTGGTGTCTATAATCGTTACAGTTGTTAGATTATTAGTATCATCTGTTTGTCGAATACTAATTGTTCCATTCCCTATTTTACTTACTACCGCTCCTTTATCTCTTGATATTCGAATAAAATTTTCAGTACTAGAAGCAAGCTTACCAGCAGAAAGATGAATGGCTTTAACAACACTTTCCAAGCCTATTACTTCTAAGGAAATATTGTTTCCATTTTCATCATCATTTGCATTGAAACTCCATTTGCAACCACCACTTGAACCAAGACAAACTTCCATCATCCCTTTTGATAATGGGCTAAATTTATTTTGACTTTTGTTTGTAGCATTTTTTGTAAAAGCAACATTTTCTACCAATTTTCGATTATAACTGTATTTCACTGAGCTTAGAATACTCATCTCACAATTATTCCCTTCAGGGCCATCTCTGGTTATATCACCAGAAGTGAAACTTGTCATTGTAAAAAACAATAACATGATCACAGTTTTAAGAATATATTTTAGTTTCATAACTTTAGCTTTAAGAATTTAAGAATATTTATAGGTTCTGAGAAAGAGTGAGTAGATACTCACTCCTTCTATTTATACCAGAACACTTTACACTTTACTTCATTTCACCTACAAAGGCTTCTCCTTCATTTGATCTTGTCAATGTAAAAGCAACAGGATCTCCAATAGTAAAACTTACAGATGGATCAAGCTGCCCTATCGTTGCAGTAATTGTAGAAGAATTAAACCTTTCCAAGTCTGTTTCCCAGGATTCGAATTCGGTACCCGTAACTGGTTCAATCATAATCCTAGAATCGTTTACCTTGGTGACTCGAATTTCATAATTATCAATATTACCAACGGCATTACTAGCGAATCCACCAACGTAAATTCCAACAATTTCTTTAGTTAAATCATCTGTATCCTTTTTACAATTCATAAATAAAAGGCAAGTGGTCATTAAGCATAAAAAATAGATTGTCTTTTTCATTTTCAAAATTTTATAATGATTAAAAAATATAATTTATACGTTTATAATTTTTGAGGTAAAATCAATAATCAAATACGGGTATATCCTTTTCATCTATCCCCCAAAAATCTTGAAAGTCCACATTTACTTTTATTAGTCGAACCTTAGTTTCAGAAGGATTTATTGATCTAAGTTTTGTCTCCCAATCGAGTATCTTAGTCTTATTTAATTTGCCAAGATACTTCGCCCAATATATCACGATATAAGCATCTGCAGGGGCTTTTTTTTCATAAGAAAAATCTTTATTCGTTTCAGCATTTACCAGACCATCTACTAAACCATCTAGTCTAATTTGACTATCATTTGGCAAAAGATCAATATTTCCGAGTTGTTCTATAAAACCTCCAACTTCTCCGTTACAGGAAGAGTTTTTAGTTTTGTAATCGACAAAATATTTATTCTTATTGAAAAAATTAGCGTCAGGTAAAGAGACTCCTTTTTTTAAAAACTGATTAAAAGTGGTAGTATCTTTAAAGACATATATTTCCTCACTTTCGATTGCGTAATCATCTAAAAATGATTTTAAAGAATGGTACGATTCTAACTGAGGTTGCTCGATACCGTATGCTTTCAAAAGGACTCTTTGACAAGCAGAACAGGTGAGCAAAACAAAACAAAAGATCAATAAATTCTTCATTAAGTTTACAAATTTTTAAGATTTCTAAAATCTAATTCTCAAACAAGATCCTACATCTTCCACATCATAAGTTCCTGCTTTCACTACTGCATTTCGAAGACCTAATCTTTTCATCAAATCTCTCGAAATAGTAAAGTCTTCATCAACTTCAAATGTATCTTCTGATAGAAATCTTGCCATCGTCTCAACAGTCATTGAAGATTTATCTATATCTAAGACAAGATTACCTTTTACACTTGATGCCATTCCTGCTCCACCGTTACTTGCGTATGGAAATGGAAGCGGAAAGTCAATATCAATGTCTACAGTGATTGAACATATTCCGAAACCACGACAGTTTTTCTTCTTTCGACCAAAGTCCACTTTAATCGATATATTGATTGGCTTCTCTCCCACCTCTTCCACTGGATTGGTAGAAGGAATTGTATTTGCAATTGCATTATTTGGAGTCAAAGCTCCAAAGAGAAATAGTAAACAGATAAATAGTAAATTTTTCATAATTTTAGTTTTAGTTTCTAATCAATAGATAAATGGTTTTGTTGACAATTATTCTAAAATCTAATTCTTATAGATTTTCCCATATCTTCGATTTCGTATACTCCGATTTCGATATAATCATGTTCTAAATTGAGTGCTTCAACAATGTCCACAGGAAGATCAAATTGCCCTTGCATGATGAAGGAGTCATTCGAAAAATATTCATTCATTATTCCTATTCGCATTGTACTTTTCATAGCATTTAATTGAAGGCGGCCTTCAAAATTTGTAGCAATACCACCTCCTGAAGCACCAATTAAAAGTCCAAAATCATGGCCGATCATCATATTACAAAACCCACTTCCTTTACAAGATTTTTTCTCTGTTCCAAAACCAAATTTCACAACAACACCTGAGCTTGTGTTTTCATAGTTAGATCTAGTTAACATAGCTTTTTCACCTGAGATATTTGGCGAGAACATTGAAAATGATGTAGCAGAAAAAATCAAAAAATAGAATATTATCAGTTTCATGGTTTTAAATATTTTAAATAAAAGTAATCGAGCATTTTAATTCTTGATAGCATAAAGTAATAAGCCAACAAACAATTGATATAATAAATCATTAAAGTCCACTCAGATATTTCAACATAATCTCCTTATTGCAAATTGAAAAATAAATTTCTAAGGAACGAATCATCTATATAATCATCATTAGTTTCAAGCTTAATCCTCTAACAGTTTTTATGGATATTCTCTTAGTGAATTAAAAGCTCAATTACTTTTATTTATTTTAAAACCAGGACTAAACTGAAGCTACATTTCGATAGTCAAAAGTCTAGTCCTGACTCTTTTATTTTAATCGCAAGCAACGGAAGTCTGAGTATCTAATTTCAAACCATTATTGATATAGTACTTCACACTCCATTCCGCATCTTTTCTCGTTTTATACTTCTTAGTAATCTTCTTTTTCAGTGTCAGTTTTTTGCTGTTGTATTCTATTTCAGTTGCACCAATGTTATAATCATTTTCGCATCCACAACCAGCTGCATCTTCCGTATAAACAAAACCATAAGTAGTAGCTTTTAAATCTTTTTTGTTTTTCTTCCACTTATTTCCGTTGTGCTTGTAGTGTGTCATTTTCACAACAATCTTGTTGAACCACCATAGGAAGTGACTACTTTTTTGCTTCCAAGTAAACTTGTAGTTACTTGCATAGTGTTCTGTACCTTGTGATTTAGCATTCCGTTCACAACAATTGTTTGAAGTAATATTTACAGGTAATGAGATAGTACTTGAACATCCATTATCCAATACTACAGTTAAGGATACCCAAACGTTGTCAAGATCACAAGCATAAGTATTACATGCATTAATATCAGTACTTGTATTACCATCACCGAATGTCCAAGAATAACTTACGATATTGCTATAGTAGATTCCACCTAAAGGAGAAAAACATAACTCACCAGCAGTCCCAGTTTCATTCCAAGCAAATGCAGCCGCACCAATACATGTAGCTGTCGTATCTACAGGGTCTTCTTCTTCAATCGTTATTGATTTACAAAACATATCACTACAGTATCCACCTTTTGGATGGATTTTTTCAACCATTACACACACTTCATAAGTACCTGGACTTGAGTAAGTATGAGTAGCATTTTTAGTTGAAGCTGTTGAACCGTCTCCAAAAGTCCAGTGGTAATTAACTGTTGCATCTGGAGCTGATCCTGGAGTTGGATGTCCAGTAAAAGTAAAGCCATAGTTAAGTCCTGTAGAAGAACCGTTTGCAACGAAACTTGCAGAACATCCCTCTTCTTCGTCTCCGATTACTTTAATCTTTTTGAACAATAATGGGCTTTTACCATTTTTTAATGCTTCTAAAGTTGCGAAGCTACCATCAGTAATCTCAAGTCCTGCTCCGTCATAAGGGAGGTAGTAAATAGACGTACCGATTTTCATAGTTTTGTCTGTAGAAAGAAAAGCACCAATGATTTCGTCAACGACTAAATCATCTTCATCATACTTTTCCGGATCTCCTCCTCGATCTAAGAAATTAAATTCCTTAGTCAATTCTGCAAGTCGAAGAGATTTGAAGCCTCGAAGGGTGCTTTCGAAATCAGCTAATATTAAATTGTCCTCAATTTCATCTCCTCGTTCATCATTATCTAATGTCCCATCCTTTGCTGCAGCTACAATTCTTTTTTCAAGATCATTGTAAATCGTTTCGAATGTTTCCTTACTTTCAAAATCGAGTAATCCTTGAGTAACCCTTACTCCTCGATACTGTTTGCCTTCTCCTCCTCCGTCATCTTTTCCTTTTTGTGCGAGCAGGTCAGGACTAAAGGAAGCAGTCAAAAATAGTACTCCCATGCAAAGCCAAAACTTGCTTAATAATGTTGTTGTTCTAAGTTTTAATGAATTAGTTTTCATAATTTTTGCTTTAAATATTAATTAAATTAAACAATACAATCCTAGTTGATGCTTATGACAAAAGCATCAATAAATGATAAAATAAACACATAAAATATTTTAAAAGTAGTTATCCTCCTGGTCAAGAAATAAGTCCTCAACACTGAGAGGATAACCATTACATAGCCTAATTTTTTTTGGTTTTTTTAGCGTTAAATTCGGTTAGAAATGAGAACAATAGCCGGTTCTTCATTAAAACTATTATCCTCATTTCCTTTTACACATTAGATCAAAATAACACTTCAAAATAATCATCTTTATCCAAAACCGGATAGATGCCTTGTCGTATGACTGGAGCGCATTGTCCTAGTGTAGTACCGATAAACTCAGGTGTTTCGTAATCTTCAAGTACTATAAAATATCCACTTCCGAAATGTTTTCGAATAGTAAGTTTTCGCATTTTATTTTTCGAAAATCGAAATAAGAAATGCTTCTTTCCTACTCGGAATATTTCTGCAATACTTATACATCCCGCTGAATATTGATTATACATATCTGCATGATCAATTCTACAGATGCCATTATAAGAGCAATCTTTTGCAGGCATTCCAAATACAACGGAAGCCATAATACTCTTTTGTTTACTTTCATTTTTTTCAAGTGAGCTTCTTTTAGCACAACTTGCATTCGGTTTCTCTTGGGTGTCTTTTATTAATTGCTTTAAGTGGTTCATTACGTAGTGTTAAATTGAGGAGGTATACAACCTCTAAATACAATACAAAAGTAGCCTACCTCCTCTGTTTGGCCAATGACATTTTCTCTTTATTTCTTACCCTTAGATTTCAAGTAAATTGTAAGAATATTATTTTAAACACCTGATTTTCAATTATATAATGCAATCTTTATTGCATTTTTCTTGTAATATTCTTACCTTAAATATCTAAGGCGAGTTTATGTGAAAATTCATGACCTAATTGATTTCTTCATCAACAATCACAATTTCTAAAAGAGTGTTTTGTTCGGCCGTTGATAAATTGAAAAAATCTTCAGCACTGTCGAATACTCCCATTGAGAGGAGTAGTGGAATTAAGTAAGTTAACATAGCATTTAGTTTTAGTTTTCAAGCTTTAATTTCTAAGTACACAACAAATCTAAAGCAAACAAATGCATATGTCACGGACAGGTTTAGAGAGTTTCTTTTCCTGAGTTTTTTATATTTTATATTTTTATACATTTATTAAATACTGATATTCAATGCTTTAAAAATATAATAAGCACTAATCTTTCTTACCTAAAAAAGCATAAAAATTTCATCAAACTATTTAAAAACGAATATCTACTAGTTTATAGAATAATAAAATCAAAAAAAATATCTCAAATAAATTATGAATTCAGGAAAATCCTTTATAGTTTTAGACTTCTTATCAAGTATAATTTTCATCTTAAAAAATTCTAAAGATCAGTTTTACTGATTCTAAATTCTTTGATTTCAAAGGATTTTGGATCGCTGTTTCAGCGATCCTGATCACTATTTTGTCACCTTTTAGAATTACGAGATGGAAAAGCTTAGAGAATTAATCAATATCGTCAACAAGAACAAGATCAAGTCAATTGGTATCATTGGAAAATCTTCTAATAGCAATACCTTAATCGACAAATTTTACAATGCTATTCATGATCAAAAGGTAAATTCAGATGAAGATGCTTTGGCACTTTTGTATGGAAACACCTCTGATAAAAAAGCTTATTACAAACTAAAACATACCCTAAAAGATCGATTAATCAATACTCTTTTTTTAGTTGATGTAAAGGGAAACAAATACAATAATCGAAAAACAGCTCTCTTAGAATGCCAAAAAGGAATGATGGCCATCAACCACATTATCAGAGCTGATACTGGTCGAAAAACAGTCAGATGGCTTGCTGAAAAATTATTGAAAACAGCAATGCATTGGACGTTTCCTGAAATTGTCATTTCTCTTGCCATCATCATACGAGGTTTCCACGCTACTAAAAGCGGTTCTAGAAAACAATTTGAAAAGTACAATCAAATTGTAAGTGATTACCAGGAATTGCTCATGGCTGAATTGACACTTACCTCAAAGTACCATGATTTACTTTGTTATTATGTCAATGATAAATCAACAAAAGTTTTTATCTACGATATTGCTGAAAAGCATTTGGAGGCTATAAAACACCTAGACCCGAAAGTAAAATCTTCTAAGTTCTTCTATCAAAAAGGCATGATAGAGATTTCCAAATACATGAGTATCAATGATTATAATAAAACTCTTTCTCTTTGTAAAACTATTTTAAAAAACCTAGATGAATTCCACTATCAAGATGTAAAAGCGATCATTCCAATTAGTTATCAATTTGTAATGTGCTGCATTCAATTAAAAAAGCATGAACAAGGAAAGGAGCAAATTGAAAAAGTAATTTCTATACAAGCTCCTAATACATTCAACTGGTTTAAAGCACATGAACTCTATATAAATTTATCTTTTCATTCAAAGCAATATGATACGGCCTGGGAGATTTACAATAAGGTTTCTACAAACAAAAAATTCGTAAATCTTCCAAAAAATGTAAAAGAAGTTTGGAAAATTTATGAAGCCTGGTTGTATTTTATATTTCAAATGGGAAAGATCAAGGAGAGTGAAACGGATAAATTTGCGGAGCGAAAATTTAGAATTTCTCGTTTTGTAAATGAAATGAATATTTATAATAAAGATAAAAAAGGACTTAACATTCCAATCCTTATTATTCATACCATCCTTTTATTAATGCATAAAAAATATGATGTTTTAATTGATCGAGTTGAAGCTATATCAAAGTATACGGATCGATATATTAAAAAAATGGAAAATCAAAGAAGTAATATTTTTATCAGAATGATATTGGAAATCCCTAAAAATGACTTTAGGAAAGATCTTATTGAAAACAAAACAAAGAAGTATTTAGTGGCTTTAAAAAATATTCCCATTGATATTTCTGAGCAAAACCATGATGTAGAAATCTTACCTTTTGAAGATACCTGGGAATTGATTATGGATATGATGAACGAGAAACATATAGAGTTTCCGTATTTGAAGCGAGGTTAGATTAAGGAGAAGGGACTACTCTCCTATCAGTTTTTCTAACTCTTTTTTACTGGTTCGAGACATTCTTTTTATACCTGGAATGTAAACACCATTTTTATTTATAAAAGCATAACTAGGAAATCCCGAAAAAGAAAACATCTCCATCAATTCACTTTCTAGTGCTTGATCGACAAAAATATGAATTCCAGGTTGTTCCATTTCTATGACTTTGCTTTTCCATTTCTCTATATCAGAACCTGAAGAAGTACAGAGGTAAATAAATTCGACTGGTAGATCTTTTGCTTCCTCATGCAGCTTTTTACTACTTGGCATTTCGCTGATACACGGACCACACCAAGTTGCCCAAAAATCCAATAACATAGCTTTGCCTTCAAATGTATTTTTTAAGCTTTTTAAAAAATCATCCGCATTGCCACTTTCAATCTTATACATCTTGGCTCCGAATAGCATTTCTCCTATCGGGTCTCCTATATTTAGGTTTTCTGTTAGAGATTTAGATTGACTTAAAGTCTCATTAACTGTCTTTACTTTTCCGATAGTTTTTTCAAGTTCTAACTTTAAAATATCTTTATACCAAGTGCTTTGCATACTTTCTAATGCTAAATTGGAAATCATTTCCTGAATTTTTAAATCCCTATTACCTAATCTTAGTTTTAAATAATCTGCCTTAATAGGATCAAACATTGCATCGAATAAAGCCAAAGTCGCGTTTGTATTTATTTCTTTTATTGTATCTCCGAAAAAAGAGTACGCCCTACGACTAAAATTTCGAAAAGCCTTTTTATCGTATTCTGTTTCTTTCTCTACAAGAGATTCATAGTGTATCAAAGAATCAATCAACGTTTGTTGAACTTTCGTATTTTTTGAATAGCCTCTAAAAGCATCCCAAGGTTTTCGATTTTCAATACTTGCTCTCCCCTCGTAATATTTGCACAAATATCTGTAAAAAGACATACCTGCATTTGAAACTAAATAACTTTGATGATCATTGACCATTTTAGAAGTTACTCTATCCATTTCCTTCCCCCAATGTTTAAAGATAATCTGCGTTAAATAATTTGACATTCTTTCATTTTGAATGATCCAACTATAAGGAGAAGGGTTTTCCAAAATGAATGTTCTATCCATTTCAAAAAATACATTATACAAACTATCATAGGTGATTTTAAAGTCTTCATACTTTTGTTTTCTATCTCTTTTCAGAGATTGAATTTTACGTTGGATTTTAAGTTTTTCTGCTCGTTGATCAAGAAGATGTTTATTCAGGTAATTATTCAATTCGCCATCTATTCCTGAATATTTTATACCTTTCCCATGATAAACTCCCTTTCCATTTTCGGTCAAATATTTAGCATCCACCTCTATGGTCAGATCAGATTGCACCATCGCACCAGTATAGAAAAATGTGTCAATACTTATCCAAACTTGCTGATAAGGATAAGCATGATCAAATTTAATTTCGAAGGTACCATCAGGTTTTGCGTAAAGTACATTTGTTGATTGCGATTCACTAAATGGCATCACATAGGTATAGGTGACTTCAGTGGCATCTGAGATTGGGTTTAAAATTTTACCATGTATTATAGGTGCTTTTTCTTTTTGAATGTAGAGATCTAGATCTTCACTTTCAAAAGATATTTTTCGTTGATCCACTTGGCCAATAGAAATAAAAGACAGACACATAGTGAATAAGGAGAAGGTAAAGTTTTTCATTTTTATAGCTTTTAATCTGAAAAATATACATTGAAGATACGAATTCATTCAAATATAAAATCAATGTGCACAACAGATTGAGTTTAAGTAGATTCTCCTCTTTTTCAGTACTTCACCATTTAATATAATATTCCTAAATTTGATAGAAAGATGCTTATAGAACCCAACTAGTCCTTATGTCACTAGAGTGACGTACAAATGTCGTCTAAAAAGAACCTTCTTATTCCCTTAATAAATCTACATTTACAATGATTAAAACAAGACAAAAATTGATAGCAGAAATTGTCAAAAACCAACGAATGTCTTTAGGTTACACACAAAAAGAAGTTTCCGAAATGTCTAGAATTAGTCTACGTTCTATTCAAAGAATTGAAAAAGGAGAAGTTATGCCTAGAATGCATACAATAAAACGATTAGCCAATTGTCTTGATTTTTCTTTAGATGCTATTAACGATACAAAAACAGAATCTACTGAAAAGTTCAATAAATATAAAATCACATTATCT
>CAKZTD010000192.1 GCA_937921595.1 uncultured Saprospiraceae bacterium | reverse complement strand
TTGTCATTTGCAGGAGTTTCAGAAGAGTCGGGTTGGGTTGATGGTTACGGAACAGAAGCTGAATTTAATGGTGCAGCAGGAATTCATTATTGCAAATCATCTGGCGAAGTTTTTATTGCAGATACTTATAATAATAAAATTAGAAAAATCATTGATCACAATGAACAGTCTGTTTTATTGGAAATGGCAACGAATAGTCAAGGTGTAATCTGTGCTAATGAAGTTTGTAAAGCGAGAGCATTTCCTGCAAATTTTGATACCTATACTTTTTTTGTAAATGGACAAATTGTACAAAGTGGTTCTAATGAAATTTTTGAATCAAACAATGTATCACCTGGTACACATACGATTATGGTTCATGGTGTAAATCCGCAGGGATCTTTTATCTCTAGTGAGTTTGAATTTACGGTTTTAGAATCAGATAAACCAGTCGTAGAAACCATTGGTGAATTACCTATGCCGGAAGGTTCAGCCATAGTATTGACAACAAGTGGAGGAATATCTTGTGTTTGGTCGAATCAAGAGACCACAGAAAATATTACGATTGAAGAGCCTGGCGTTTTTACCGTTGATGTTTTATATCAGAATGGTTGTGTTGGAGTTTCTGATCCAATTAATGTCCAACAGTTTTGTAGTGTTGGATCTCCAATTATTGAATATACAGATGATGTTGAAGATAATGAATGTGTATTCAATGCTGTTATGCAAACAGATTTTGAAGGAGATATTCAATGGTTGAAAGATGGTTCTCCTATTTCTGGTGCTACAGGAAATGTTTATGAAACTACAGAAGCTGGTGTCTATCAAATAGTAGGGACGGCCTATGATCAACAAGTTTATTCTAATGTTCTAAACGTCACGATCAGTCCTGGTATAGTGAATGATATTTACTCAAATAAAACAACGATTTATTCTAATAGCCCGAAAGTGAAATTTTTTCCTGGTTTAGATTACTATGGATACTTTTCTTATAGTTGGGATTTTGGAGATCCTGAGTCAGGACCATATAATACTTCAACATCCTATTCACCTAAGCATTATTTTGAAGGAGGAGTAGGTGACTATACCATTAAATTGACGGTTACAGATTTGTATTCCGGATGTTCTCAAACGATTGTGAAAGAGGCAATGATTCATTATGCGCCAGGTTTTACAGGAGAAGAAGAGGAGAGGAGTGAAAATGAAGAACATATAATTTATGTGCCGAATGCATTCTCACCAAATGGGGATGGTGAAAACGATGAATTGTTTGTAAGGGGTGAAGAAATTAGAAGTATGGACTTCAAAGTTTTTAATCAAAAAGGGAAGCTAGTTTTTGAATCTTCAAATCAGTCGAATGGATGGGACGGAACTACCAAAGGTGTTATCATTTCAAACGAGACTTACAACTACGTTTTGAAAGCTACGATGAGTAATGGTGACGAGGAGGCTCGATCAGGGAAAGTATTTGTAATACGATAAACTAAAAAGTCAGGGTTTGACTTTATATCAAATCCTGACTTAATAAAAAATATTAGGTCTTAAGTGACGGATCAATATAACTTATCTATAATTCCGTCAAACTATTTATAACATGAAAAAGCTAATTCAAATTTGCGCTTTTCTTTTTACTGGCCTTTTTTGTAATGCACAAGAAAGTCTATTTTCTCAACCTTTTCAAAGTGGAATTCTATTGAACCCTGCTTTGATTGGAAACACTGAGATGCTAACTCGAGTAGGAGGGGTGTACCGTACACAATGGAGAGTAGAAGAAAATCCTTATGAGAATTATAGTTTGTTTTTCGAGTCCAAAATAAAGAAATTTAAATACGGCTTGATTTTAAATCAAAACAAAACGGGTGATGTAGGATTTAAAAAAACGAGTATATTGTTAGCTTCTGGTTTGAGCAAGAAATTAGGTAGAGGAAATAATAGAATTTCTTTTGGGGCTCAGGTTGGTTTATACCAAATGAATATTGATTATGTAAAACTTCAATTTGATAATCAATACAATCCTTCAATTGGTTTTGATGGATCATTGGGAACTGGAGAGGATTTTGAATCCGTTAATTTAATCCAGCCAGATATCAATATTGGTGTGACCGCTGATCTGGAATTGAAAGCTCGAATGAAAGTTGATGGCCAAATAGGTTTTTCAATTACCCACATCAATACACCCGGAACGACTTTTAATAAAGAAGAAGTTGTTTTACCCATGAACACAATCTTTTTTGCAAAATCTTTTATCCATATCCATCCGTCTTGGGGGATAGAGCCTTTATTTATTTTTTCAAGCCATGACCTGGAAAAAGAAATGAAAGTTGGTTTAAATGCAGGATTTCAATTGATGGATAACAATCGATTGAAGTTTGGATTGGCACATAATTTAGATGGAGTTGTAAGTTTTCTTTCTCAAATTGACATTCGTAAATTTTCTTTTGGAATCAGCATTGATGCTAATCTTTCAAAAGTGAACGAAACAACATCCAATAATAATACCTTTGAATTATCCATGATTTATAACATTCCTAAAAAAGAACGTTTTACAAAAACACATGCAAAGCAATTATTGAAATAAACTCATCTGCTGGAAACGCTCAAATTCCAGAAAATTAATAAGACTTACCGTTTTTCCTTTCAAATCAGCTATTTGTCGGATAGGATAGGCCAATTCTATAGTTTGGTACTATCCTTGAATTACCTTCTTGTTGAACGACTTTGATTTAAGTTCCTCTGTTACTCTCTATAAAAGGCTAAATAGCAAAATTACCTTCCCTCAATGGGATTAATAACTCGAAGAACTCCTTTTTGAGCATAAATTGATATAGATGAGAATTTTAAGTATTGCTGTTTTTATAATTTCCCCTTTCTTGTTATCTGCACAACAAGTCCTAACTATAGCGGGTATGCTAGAGGTAGTTGGCGCTACCGATGGTTCAGCCTTTGAATCTAGTTTCAATAATCCACATGGTATAGCAATGGACAATGAAGGTAATGCCTACGTTGTTGATCGTTTTGGTCATAAAGTTAGAAAGTACAGTCAAGATGGTAACGTAACGACTTTGGCTGGTTCTGGTATTATTGGTGATTCTGATGGAGTAGGGTTGAATGCTACTTTTAATGAACCTTGGGGAGTCTGTGTCGGTAATGATGGAAATATTTATGTAGCAGATACTCGAAATAATTTGATTAGAAAAATTACTCCGGAAGGTGAAGTGACTACGATAGCAGGAACAGGAAATTTTGGTTCTACGAATGGCGCTGCCATGAATGCTACTTTTGGAAACCCTACAGGTCTAGAAATGGATGATGATGGTAATCTATATATAGCAGATCACCTCACTCATGTTATTAGAAAAATTACACCAGCGGGATTCGTAAGTACCGTAGCAGGAGTTGGTGGTTCACCAGGATTTGTAGACGGAAATGGAACGAATGCTTTGTTCAATAGGCCATATGGTTTGACATTAGATATCAACGGGGATATTTTGGTTGCTGATGAATGGAATCATAGAATTCGAAGAGTATCACCTTTTGGGCAAGTAACCACAGTTGCTGGAACAGGAATAGTTGGGCATGCAGATGGAGACCCTAGTATTGCAGAGTATAATTACCCTTGGGATATTACGGTAGATGATCAAGGAAATATTTTTGTTGCAGATGGTTATAATCAAGTGATCAGAAAATTGATTCCAACAGGTTCAATTCCTGAGTCTTATAATTCGACTACTTATGTTGGATCGCCAGGACAATCTGGTGGTTTCGATGGTTTAGGAATCGAAGCAACTTTTAATGCTGCAACTAGCATTCATTTTTGGCCTCAGACAGGAGAAATTTATGTTGCAGATGCTTATAATAATTTACTTAGAAAAATTATCGATATCAACCGACCAGTTGTAGAATTAGAAATGGTCAATTTGCAAGGTGTCGATCCTGGAAATACTTATTTCTGTAAAGGGATGGAACTAGATTTTGATGCTTCTCCAGATACGCTTTTAAATTATGCTTTTTATGTAAATGGACAATTGGTACAAAATGGACCAGCAACTATTTATTCAACAGCAGATTTACCGGTTGGAGAAAATACAATTACCGTTGCTGCAAGTGATGGAATAGGGCTTATCAATTCAAATATTATCACACTAAATATTGAGGAAAGTTTAATTCAAGATTTTACTGCTACAGAATTAATGCTTGACGAAAATAATGAAATGACAAGCTTTGAAGCTTTCCTAAATAATGAGGAAGGCATTTCTTATTTCTGGAATTTTGGAGACCCTGTTTCTGATACAGAAAATTTTTCTGATTTAGCTAGACCTGATCATCAGTACACACAAGGTGGAATTTATACCGTTAGTTTGATTGTTGAAAATGAAGTTGGATGTATAGATACTTTGATCAAAGAAGATATGATTGTCTACACAGCAGCAGAAGAGGAACCTATTTTATTTGTACCGAATGCTTTTACACCTAATGGTGATGGCGAGAATGATTTCTTATATGTTAGAGGTGAACAAATTGCCAATCTGGAATTCTACGTTTATAATCAATGGGGAGAATTAGTTTTTGAAACGGCTGATCCTTCTGATGGTTGGGATGGAATATATAAAGGTAAACCTGCTTCCAATTGTTCTTATACTTATCTGGTCAAAGCGGAGATGGCCAATGGAGATCAAGAAGTTTTATCCGGTCATGTTTCAATAATTAGATAAGGGACTAAAAGAGCTACTAAAATGAGAACAGTTTATATCATAATAATAGGTTTATTTCTTTTCAATATTGCGAATGCTCAAGATGGGCATTATACGCAGTTTTCTCAAAATCCACTATTTTTAAACCCTGGATTGGTTGGTGGAGAAAACGGGCAAATTAGACTAGGAGGAATCTATAGATCTCAATGGCAATCCGTTAAAGCACCTTATACAAATTACGGTGTTTTTGCAGATGCAAAATTGAAAAAGTTTTCTTTAGGTTTATTGATTAATCAAAACAAAGCAGGAGACACTGGTTATAAAAAATCTAATGTTCTATTTGCTTTAGGTTATCGTAAGCCTATAGGAGAAGGAAATAATACGCTTTCTATTGGTGCTCAAGTTGGACTAAATCAAATAGGTATTGATCCAACAAAATTAACCTTCGATAATCAATATAATCCAGGTGTTGGCTTTGATGAAACGTTGATGTCTGGTGAAAATCTGACCAATGGAACAACAAAAATGACCGATGTGAATGTCGGTTTGACGTATAATTTTGAATTGAAATCTACGGTTCCTAGTCAAGGAGAAATTGGTTTAGCTTTTTATCATGTTAATGAACCAGAAGCTGTTTCAATGACTGGAGAAGTAATGAACCTTTCCAGAAAAGTAGTGGCTCATGGAGCATTGAATTTTGATGTGAATGAAAGACTGGGAGTAGAACCAATGCTTCTTTATGCAGCACAAGGACATGCTACGGAGATAGTCGCTGGATTGAATTTAGGTTTTAGTTTAAGTGATTCCTCAGGGTTCAAACTAGGGATTGGAACTCGATTAAAAGACGCCATTCTTTTTACTGCTCAAATTAATAGAAAAAAAGTAAGCTTTGGTTTTGGTTTCGATTATAATATTTCAAAACTAAGACAAGCTGGTAATTTTAATAATGCCATGGAAGTTTCCATGATTTATAGAATACCATTTAAAGCCCCAAGTCGGGAACCTTTAGATACCGATAAGGATGGAATATTGGATCGTGATGATGATTGTCCTAAGGTACCTGGTATTGAAAAACTCAATGGTTGTCCAGAAGAAATGCAAAAGAAAGAGGAAGTTGTCAAAGGACCAGATTTTGATAAAGATGGTATTTTAGATGATAATGATTTATGTCCTTATGAATTTGGTTATGTTCAATTTCAAGGTTGCAATGATCAAGATGCTGATGGTATTTGGGATAATGTCGATGTTTGTCCAAGCCTTCCTGGTAAAGTTGAAAACCATGGTTGTCCTATAGAAATTCCTGGAATTGATAGCGATCGTGATGGAGTACCTGATCGTTTTGATAAGTGTATTTATATTCGTGGATTAGCAGAATTCAATGGTTGTCCAGATACCGATCGAGATGGTGTTTCCGACCTGCTGGATCATTGTCCATATGTCAAAGGTAAAAAGGCATGGGATGGCTGTCCGGGAGATCCAAATGGCGATATTACAAAAAGTCGTGGACGTAGAGAGATCTCTGTAAATAATGTAGAATTCGCAACAAATAAAGCAGAGATCAGAGGAGATTATCGAAATATGTTGGATCGTGTGGCTGAAAAATTATTGGACCAAACTCAATTTCGTTTGATGCTGGAAGGACATACTGATAATGAAGGTAACCCTTCGTATAATATTCAGTTAAGTCAGAAAAGAGTTTATGCTGTTCGTGATTATTTAATTTCTAAAGGGGTCAACAGGAATTACATAGAAATTTATCATTTTGGTGAAAATAAACCAAAAGGTGCCAATGATACAGAGTACGGAAGAGCAAGGAATAGGAGAGTTGAGTTGATCTTGTTGGATGTAGAATAGAAGTTGAAAACCGCATTTAAATAAGAAACTTGTTTTTGCTGAGTCCCTAAAACATTTTCGAATTATTCATTAATATGATAAATATCAAAGGAATAAAAATAGAAAGGGAAACCAAAATATAAACCCACCATTTCGAGGATGATTTGTTGTTTTTAAACATATAAAAAACAACTAGTAACAATAGCAATCCTAAACCTACAAATATCTTGAGTAAGAGATAATAATACTGGTGCTCATATTCAAATTGATTGAAACTATTATTAGTGATTAAATGCAAAGGGAGTGTGAAGCAAAATGATATTTCTGCAATTATTAGCAAGACGATGCTCCCAGTTAAAGCTCTTTCCATCTTTTTAATATTTTAATTTATCTTTTCCCAAATCGCCATTCTTCAATCACTTCCTGATTTTAGTCGAACTTTCTTCTTTTAAAAGCCGTATAAAGTTACATTTGCTTTTAAATATATTCAATACCTATGAAAGAAAAGAAAGTTGTCGATTCGAAAACGATTATGACAGAGATGATTATGCCCAATGATGCCAATCCTATTGGAAATCTAATGGGTGGAAATCTCATGAGATGGATGGATATTGCTGGTGGAATCTGTGCCGGGAAGCATTGTGAAGCGCATGTAGTGACCGCTTCTGTTGACCATGTATCTTTCCAAAATCCAATCCATGTTGGAGATGTGATAACCTTAGATGCAACAGTTACAAGAGCTTTTAATACTTCAGTTGAAGTTTATGTTGAAGTATTTGCCGCTGATGTCAAAGGTCATAAAAGCCGAAGATCTAATCATGCCTATTTTACCTTCGTAGCCTTGGATGATGAAAAAAAGAAACCGATAAAGGTGCCTGCATTACTACCTTTGACTCGAGAAGAACAAACACTCTATGAAAGTGCTGCTCGACGAAGAGAGCTTAGGTTAGTTCTCAGTGGACGGATGAAACCGGAAAATGCATCAAAGCTCAAAACCTTTTTTGCGGAGCACTAGATACCTTAGCTTAAAACATAATAACTATGAAAAATAATACACTTGTCCGAATTATCGTTATCCTAGTTGTATATCTTGGAATTAAATTCTTTGGTGGTGATATTGGTCGAATGATCCTGAAGCCAGTTAATTTATTTGTCACCTATCTTCATGAATTTGGTCATGCTTTGGGAGCATTAATCACTGGCGGTTCCGTTGAATCTTTGCAAGTAAATGAAGATGGAAGTGGAGTGACTTATACCCGAGGAGGATCGAAATCAGTCATCTTAATGGGCGGTTATATCGGGTCTGCCATTTTTGGAAATCTCTTGTTTTTCATTGGTGCTCGAAAACCAAAAATTGCGCAATTTACCATCTACACTTTAGCAACAACAATGGCCGTATCGGCAGTAGTTTGGTTTACAAGTATGTATACCACAACTTTCTTATTGGTATTTGCCTTAGGATTATTTTTTATTGCAAGCAAAACAAATCTGGACAGAGATATTCTCATGTTTCTAGGATTAGCTTCTATTATTTTTATTGTTCAGGATTTTAATGTCGGTCCTTCTTCTGACTTAAAAGCCTATGCGGAACATTTGGTTTTTATTCCTAAAACTGTTTGGATGTACATTTGGTTAGGGATCGTTCTTATTTTATGCTTTTTTAATTTCAAAATGATCTTTAAAGGGCTGAGTTTTAAGGAACCAGTTACTAAATAGAAAGCCTTTAGCATCTTTTTTGTCGAAATCAAAAAAAAAGCCTTTCCATGAAACGTTAAATAATATTAAGTGTTTACATAATTGAATAACTTGCATTTCGATTTCAAATTATGATAGACATGAAGAAAATTTACTTTGGAGTATTTCTTTCTATTTTTATTATTCCCACCATTTTTGCCCAGAATGGGATCAATAAGGAAAAATTTCGGATAGCGATTAAACAGTCCGTTGATAAAATTCATCTCGATGGAAAATTAGAGGAACAGAGCTGGAAAGTAGCTGATCAATCTTCTCAATTTCTCAACAAGTGGCCAACCGATAAAGGACTCCCTCCTTTACAAACTCAAGTGAAACTTACCTATGATGATAAATTTTTGTATATCGGCGCATTGTGCAAAGAGCAAAATAAAGATCACATTGTTCAAACTTTAAAAAGAGATGATGTGATCTGGATGTCTGATGGGATAGCTGTTTTTTTAGATCCAGTTAATCAACAGACCAATGGTTTTGCTTTTTATTCTAATGCATATGGTGTCCAAACGGAAGGCTTGCTTTCCGGTTTTTCAAGTGATGATGAAGGAATGAGTCGGGATTGGGATAACAAATGGTTTACCGAGGCGCATCAAATGGAAAATGGAGATTGGAGCGTTGAGATGGCAATACCTTTTAAAACACTTCGATACGATGCCTCTTTGACAGAATGGGGGATTAATTTTTTGAGATGTGATCTTGGAAACAATATGTATTCTACTTGGTCTTTTATTCCGTTGCAATTCAATGGAACGGATTTGTCTTACGTTGGAACTTTGGTTTGGGACAAGCCTCCTCCAAAAACGAATTCAAATTTTTCGATTATTCCATATGTCACCGGAGATGTCACCAAAGATATTGATGAAAAAAATGGAGACACTCAAGCCAGTTTTGATGCAGGACTAGATGCAAAAGTTGCGGTGAGTTCTTCCTTAAATTTAGACCTGACCATTAATCCTGATTTTTCTCAAATTGAAGTCGATGCTCAACAAACCAATCTTACTCGATTCAGTTTATTCTTTCCAGAAAGGCGAACCTTCTTTTTAGAAAACAGTGATATTTTTACAGATTATGGTATCCCTCCAATTCGGCCTTTTTTCTCTCGTCGGATAGGATTGGATGATGATGGAAATGCGATTCCAATTTTAGGAGGTGCCAGACTTAGTGGAAATATTGCAGAGAAAACAAGAGTCGGTTTGATGAGTATGCAAACTGCTTCAACGGATAATGTCAAAGGACAAAATTATTCTGTGGCTACGGTTCAGCAACAAGTTTTGAAACGTTCGTCCATCAAAGGTGTCTTTATTAATCGACAAGCATTTAATGAAACGGAATTTGATGGCGAAGATTATGGAAGAAACGCAGGAGGGGAATTTGACTTTGTAACGGAGGATGGTTCTTTTAGAGCATTTGCAGGTTTTCATACTTCGATGAAGCCTGAGAAATATGAGGATACCGGTTTTATTAATGGCGGTTTTGCTTATAACTCTAGAAAACTGGAGACCTTTCATTCTTATGTTTACTTAGGCGAAAATTATATTGCAGATGTTGGTTTTGTAAATCGTTTAGATAATTATGATGCAGCCAAAGATACGACGGTAAGAATCGGTTATCAGCATTTGTTTTCAACCTTAGGCTATACTATTTTTCCAAAGAAAGAAACCTCTATAGTCAATTTTATAAAAGTTGGTGGAGAAAATTATATTCTTTGGAATGATGGATTGGGACAAACATTGAGGAATACTGAATTAGCAGCCAATTTCAATTTTAAAAACACTTCGTGGCTTAATATTTCTGGAGTACATACCTCAGAATTTTTACCTTTCGAAACAAATTTTACTGGTGATGAATATGTGAACCTTCCATCTGACACTTATAATTATGGTGGAGTAGGAGTCTCTTATCGGTCAAATGCGAGGAAGCGATTTTTCTATTCGATCAATTCAAATTATGGAGGTTTTTATAATGGAACACTTTTTCAACTAGGAGGAACTGTTCAATATCGGAAGCAACCTTGGGGCGTTTTTGGGGTAAGTTTTGAAAGAAGTATTTTAACTTTGCCGGATGACTTTGGGGAGGCTAAACTTTGGTTGATTGGTCCAAGGATTGAAGTTAACTTTTCTAAAAAAATATTCTGGACGACCTTTATTCAGTACAATACTCAGGCTGATAATTTTAATGTAAATTCCAGATTGCAATGGCGATATCAACCCATGTCAGATTTGTTCTTGGTGTATACTGATAATTATATGGTCGAAAATTTTGGAAACAAAAGTCGAGCAATTGTTTTGAAATTTAGTTATTGGTTGACTTTGTGATTTTATCCTAAAATATTGAGAATAAAAAAAGAATGCGGTATTCAGTAATAGGTCTGTTTGGTATCTCCAAAAATCTAATGCCGAATACCGTTTTTTTGTTTAAAGAAACAGTTTACAAACCTGACTATTGTTCTTAGAAGTTTATAATTGATTACTCAAGATTTAATACCTTGGCTAAGCCAACATGATATAAACAGCTTATGTGCTCGAAAATAATGATGGTTTGCCCTCATGTTCATCAAAAAACAAATCGATAGCTTGTTTTTTACATTTAGGAGGTCATTCACTCATTTATCAACTCACTCATTCGCTCATTCTAAATTGGTCTCCAAAAATGTATGAAATTTTAAGATTCAATATCTTGGATTATAATTTAGTTTTAACTTGGTATAAATGAGAATAATAATTTTAGTGATGTTTACTTTATTTCAAGTATCGATTAGTTTAGCACAAACCAGTAAGCAATTATACGATATCAAATCTACGGTTGTCGATGAAACGACCAATGAGCCTTTGCCTTACGCAAATGTTTTCAACAAGCAATTAGCAATCGGAACAGCAACAAATATTGATGGCTATTTTGAGCTTCCCAATAATCGGGTAGGGGATACGATTGTTATTTCTTATTTAGGCTTTGTCCAAAAAGTTTTTATTGTTCAAATTACACACCCGAAAGTGTTGAAGCTGAAACCGAATTCAGCATTGCTAGGAGAAGTTGTAGTGACCGCAAATGATGATTATTTATATGCACTTGTTTCTAAAGTGAAGAAAAATAAAAAAACCAAGTCTAGGGTTTCTAAAACATATTTTTATTTAGAGACTAAGCTTTTTGGAGAACCTGTTGAGATTATTGAATCTTATTATAATGGCAAATATTCAAACTTTGGAGCTGATGAATTGAAAATCAAAAAAGGAAGAATTGGACTAAAGCCATCCTTTGGCCGATACTTTAGTTCTACGGAATCATCTCGTTTATTTTCAATGCAGAATGTTTTTTTACGTAGTGATTTGTTTCCGGATAATCCATTGTTGTTTAATAGAAAAAGATTGAAAAAGAAATATAAACTGAAGCTCAATCATACCTATGTTGATAAGCAATCCAAAGTTTATGTGATCGATTTTAACCCAAGAGAAGGAGGAGATGATTTGTTTAAAGGTACCGTTTGGATTGACCAAAATAAAAATCGGATTATAAAAATCACATTGAATATTCAAAAATCAGCAAAGCATCCTTTTCTACCGATAGGTTTTAAAAGTATAGGAGCGGTCGATATGGAAATTACAAAATCTTATAAAGAAATCGGTGGGCAGCTTTTTATAGACAATATTGATTTTAATTATGATGTTGTTTATACCGACAGAAATGGTGAGCGAATAGAAGCTAATACCACCTCTTTTTCAAAAGCGTATGATTATAATGAAAAATTTGACCTACCGCTTTTTGAGTTTTCAAAAGGCTTGCATGAAGACTATCGAAATATTACGATCTCAGATTATGATGCCTTCTTTTGGGAAGGAACTAAAGAATTCAGATTCTATGATCGACTTCAAAAAGTGGGAGATTTTATAAAAGAAAATCATATTGAAGGGAATATACTTTACCCTAAACGTAAATCCAGTCTTCAACGATTAGAGTCTCCTTATGTGCTTTGGAACAAACATCGAATTAAAATCAGTCAAGTGCCTACCTCTAAGTTGCAAGAAGCAGCCCAGACTTTTAGTACCCAAGACCTTATGACTAGAGGGGGAGTTCCGGGAAGCTTCAGCGGAGACCGTTATCATTTGGACATAAAACTTTATTTGGATGTAAATGTGATCCAAGATTCGCTGACCTTTCAATTGGAAACAGTTTTAGATCCAATAGGAACTTATTATCTTTTCGAGATTAGTAATACTGACCTTGCTTTTATAAACATGTATTTCGACTTGATGGAAATACAGAAGCGCAAGCTTAAAAAAGAATTGGTCAATTTGCTGAAATTGTCAAATCCTGATATAGCATTAATTACCAGTTTGTATCTAAAACATTTGGATGAATTTCAAAAAACAAGTGAGGAATTTGTATCTGAAGTTAATCGAGGAAAGAATCGGAAAAGGATGAAGGAATGGAGTCATGACATTTATAAAATTTTGAATGTCGACAATGCAAAAATGTTTGGTTTGCTGGACCTTGATGATGCGAAAGAATGAAATAGGTGCGATCCATTCAAAAGATTTGATTTCATAAATATTCTCTTTTATCTTTCGGTATATTTAAGATAAAATCAAGAAAGAATGATATTCAAAGTACATCCACTTCAACAACCAATTTGTAATTTTATTGAATCTTTGTTTTATTATAAAGGATTTCAACCTGATCATTCTATAGAAAGAGTTGTTCCCACAGGTCATGTTTTTATTTTGTTTGAACTAGATAATATTCAAAGAAATACTTATGAAAATAAAACCCTAAAACCCAATGGTGTTTTTCAAAAAGTTTGGGTCTCTGGAATGCATAAACACTACCTTTCCATTTCTGCACATCAGGATTCTGAAATGCTTGTTTTTCAATTAAAAGCCGAAGGTTGTTTACCTTTTTTGCATCATTCCGCTAATGTGCTGAATAATAAAGTGGTTAATGCTGAAGGAATATTTGGAAATGAAATTTTAGATCTAAGAGAACAAATGTTCCTTGAACCTTCCATTGCCGGAAAATTTAAAATTGCAGAAGATTGGATTTTAAATAGATTTCAGGAAAAGAGTGTTCCTTCTCAAGAATTAATAGGTGTCTTATCTGAGTTGAAAACACAACCTATTTCTAAGCATAATGAATTAATTGCTGCTTATCCAAAAACTCAAAAACACTTGATTAATCAATTCAAAAAATATTTTGGCCTTACTCCAAAGACCTTCCATCGGATTTATCGATTTAATGAAATCCTTCAACAAATTCATCAAAAACAAAACATTAGTTGGTCACAAATCTCTTATCAATTTGGATACTCCGACCAATCTCATTTCATCAAAGAATTTAAAGAATTTTCAGGATTTAATCCACAAGAATTTATTATTGCCGACCATCATTTAGACCAACCTAATTTCTTTCCTATAGACAAAAAAACTTAATAGGATTTTGAATTTAAACCTTGCCTAAACCTATGGACTCCAATTCGCCTTGATACTTGATGAAAGGTTCATTTTTTACTATCTCTTTCCATTTAAATTTTAGTACTTTGTTTTTTTTATTAAAGAAGTTGTTTGAAAATAAAATTCTACCTCCATTCTTAAACAACTTCAAAGAAATTTTTCAAATTACAAAAATGAGAACTGTATTTTTTCTTTCCATTGCATTCTTTCTATTTTGTCAATGTGCTCAAAAGCCTTTGCAAAAAATAGAGCCTAAAAGTCGGGTGGTTTCAATTGTGGATTCAACGCATTTAAACAACATGGTGTTGACTCAAATTTTTGAAATCAACGTTTCGAGAGATAAAGTTTGGGAGGCTTTTACAACTAAAGAAGGGTGGGAGAGTTGGTCTGTTCCTATTGCAGAAATAGATTTTAAAATTGGAGGGCTCATCCAAACGAATTATGACAAAACAGCTCAAATAGGTGACAAAGGAACAATTCGACTTCATATTATTAACTATGTTCCAAATACAATGCTTACTTTGCAAGCAGAGTTGACAGAAAATTTCCCTGAATTTATGAAGGAAGATTCCAAGGAGCTTTTTAATGTTGTTTATTTTGAAGAACTTTCTTCTAATAAAACCAAAGTCATCTCATATGGAATAGGGTATAAGAAAACCAAAAAATATTTGGACCTTTTGAAATTCTTTATTGCAGGTAATGCATCAAGCTATGAACAATTAATTTCTTATTTAGAAACAGGAAATCCCATAAAATTTTAAGCATGGACAAAGCACTTCAAACAATGATCAATAACATGCCTGAGAAAACAGGTAAGTCATTAGAACAATGGAAAGTAATCCTTAAGAAAAAGAATTTCGCAAAACATTCAGAAGGGGTAAACTTTTTGAAAAAGGAACATCAGGTCACCCATGGATTTGCAAATACGATTGTCACTTTGTCCAAAGAAGAAAATAATACCGCTGATGATCTTGTTGGAAATCAATATAAAGGCAAAGAAGTTTTAATACCTGTTTATGAAAAGCTGCTTTCTATCGTCAAAGATTTTGGTAAAGATGTTACCATCACACCTAAAAAAGGAAGCGTCAGTATTATTCGAAAAAAACAGTTTGCTTTAATCAAGCCTGCAACTAAAACCCGAATCGATTTAGGCCTAAAAATTAAAGATAAGCCAACAACTGATCGGCTAGAAAATTCTGGTCCATTCGGAACCATGTGTACCCATCGTGTTCGTCTATCGACACCGGATGAAGTAGATGAAGAATTGACTGGATGGTTGAAAGAAGCCTATGAAAAGGCAGAGTAAAAATAGAAAAGGAATAAGTATGAAGTCAGATGAATTTAGAAAATACGCTCATCAATTTGTAGATTGGATGGCGGATTATATGGAGGAAGCAGAAGATTATCCTGTCAAATCTCAAGTTAAACCCGGAGATATTTTTAATCAAATTCCAGCGAATGCTCCAGAAGAAGGAGAAAGCATGGATGCGATTTTTCAAGATTTTAAAAACGTAATCCTTCCAGGAATTACTCATTGGCAAAGTCCCAATTACTACGCTTATTTTACAGCTAATACCAGTCCGCCTTCCATCCTTGCAGAAATGTTAACCGCAACACTCGGGGCGCAATGTATGAAGTGGGAAACCTCTCCGGCTGCTGCTGAATTAGAGGAACGAGTAATGAATTGGCTTCGCGATAACATGGGCATTCCAAATTCATGGGAAGGCGTGATTCAGGATACCGCGTCTACTGCCACCTTAGCTGCTATTCTTTGTGCTAGAGAAAGAGCTTCCAATTATCAGATCAATGAAAAAGGTTTTGAAGGCTTTTTAAATTATCGGGTTTATTGCTCTTCTCAAACACATTCTTCTATTGAAAAAGGGGTGAAAATCGCTGGGTTTGGTAAGAAGAATTTAGTGAAAATTGAAGTAGATGATCAGTTTGCCATGAAGGCTGATGCTTTAAAAATAGCCATTGAAAATGATATTGAAAATGGATTGATTCCGCTTTGTGTTGTCGTTGCAATCGGCACTACTGGTACGACTGCCATTGATCCATTAGAGCCAATTGCAGCTCTTTGTAAGGCGCATAATATTTGGCTACACGTCGATGCTGCTTTTGCAGGTTCTGCCTTGTTGCTTCCAGAATATCAATGGACGATCAAAGGAATTGAAGATTCAGATAGTTTTGTTTTTAATCCTCATAAATGGTTGTTTACCAATTTTGATTGTACGGCTTATTTTGTAAAAGATCGGAGAGCACTTTTAAATACTTTTGAAATTCTTCCGGAATATCTTAAAACTAAAGTTGATGACCAAGTAAATAATTATTGCGATTGGGGAATACCTTTAGGTCGTCGTTTTCGAGCTTTGAAATTATGGTTTGTAATTCGCTTTTATGGTCTTGACGGATTGAA
>CAKZTD010000191.1 GCA_937921595.1 uncultured Saprospiraceae bacterium | reverse complement strand
TACAAAAATGGTAACTAAAGTTAAATGGTATAACGATCCTCAAATAGTTGGTACTATGTTATTATTTTGGCCACCTGTGGGGTTTTACGGACTTCACAAAAGTGAGACTATATCACCAAAATGGAAGAAAATAGCATACGGAACTCTTGTCCTGGTTTGTATTTTGTTGGCAATGGTTTACCTATTCTGATTTCTCTTCTAGGTTACTTGCTTTGGTTCGAGTTCGCTTGTAAGTGGATATTGGATATCTTTTAAATTTAGAAATTCTTGCGCACAGACCTAAATAAGTCTTCAGGCTTATCTAACCCCAAGCCCCAATCATCATTTCTCCGTACCTTGCTTAATCCTTAATTTCCAGCAACTCTCCCTTTCAAAAAAAATTGTTTCCAAATAACCTTCCATTCCGCAAATCTAACTTATCTTTGCACCTCTTTTCATTAGAGCATATCGAGGATTTATTTTTTGAATGAAAAAACTCAATTTTGGATTCTCATAATACTCTTAAATTAATAGCATGAAGATCGTGATTGCAGGAGCCGGAGCCGTTGGCTTTCACCTCGCAGAACTGTTGTCAAAAGAAAACCAAGACATTACACTCATCGACACCAATGACGAGGTACTTTCTCAAGCAAGCGGACAGCTTGATGTTTTGACCATTCAAGGAGATGCAACTTCTTTGGAAATTTTGGAGCAGGTACAACTCAAAAAAACAAAACTCTTCATTGCCGTAACTACCTCAGAACAAACCAATTTATTATCTGCGATTCTTGCAAAACAACTCGGAGCAAAAAACACCATCGCTCGGATTTCTAACCCCAATCATTTGGAAGAATGTAATCGGGAAAGATTCAGACAATTAGGAGTTGATGTTTTAATATCCCCTCAAAAACTAGCCGCTTCAGAGATCAAACGATTGTTACAAAGAGCCTCATTTACCGATTTATTTGATTTTGAAAATGGCAAAATATCTGTGGTAGGATTTACATTGGATACCATCTGTCCATTGATCAATCATTCTATAAACGAGGTGGACAAAATGGCTGCAGATTTCGCTTTCCGAGGTATTGCATTACTCAGAGGTAACGATACGATTATTCCAAATGGAGATACGGTTTTAAGAAAAGGTGATCACCTTTATATTTCTACCAAAAGTCAGTCTTTGGAAACAGCAATGAAATTCGTTGGCAAACAACTCAAACCCATCAAAAATGTCATGATCATTGGTGGCACTCCTTTGGCTTTGAGAACTGCTCAGGAAATTGAAAATGATTATTCGGTCACCATTGTTTTAGAAAATGAAAATAGAGGAAAGGAGTTTGTCAATGCCTTAGATAATAGCTTGATTATCCATGCTGACCCAAGCGATATTGAATCTCTTAAGGAAGAAAGCTTAGAACAAATGGATGCTTTCATTGCCTTGACTCCAAACTCAGAAACCAATATCATTACCTCTCTTATGGCCGAAGAATTAGGCGTTTATAAAACCATCGCTTTAGTTGAAAATGTCAATTATACCCATATCTCTCAAAACATTGGAATAGATACTATTATTAATAAAAAACTGATCGCCGCCAATAACATTTTCCGTTTTGTACGAAAAGGAAACGTCCAAGCTATCGCAAGTTTACATGGTGTCGATGCAGAAATCATAGAGTTTGAATTAACCAAAAACAATCGTTTGCTAAGTCATCCAATCAAGGATTTACATTTCCCAAAAAAATGCATCATCGCCGGTGTCATTAGAGGAGACGATAGCTTTGTTCCTATTGGAAATTCTTATTTTGAAATCAATGACAAAGTAATTGTCCTTGCTTTACCAGAGGCCATTCATCAAGTAGAAGAAATATTTAAGTAGTGATCAACTCAGGAATCATAATCAATGTTTTAGGAGTACTTTTGATGATGCTAGGCGCTTTCATGCTTACGGCTCTCCCCTTCTCCATTTACTACGACCCAAGTGATACGCTACCCATCATCTATGCTTCACTGACAACTTTAGTTTGTGGGGCAATTGCCTGGTGGCTTACTCGTCAGACCAGCAAAAAGATTGGAAAGAGAGAAGGCTTTTTAATTGTCGCATTAGGATGGTTTTCTATTTCGGTTTTTAGTACACTCCCCTATTTATTTAGTGGCGTTCTTCCAGAAATCACTAATGCACTTTTTGAAAGTGTATCTGGATTGACAACAACTGGAGCTTCTGTTATCAACGATATTGAAGGAGCTCCAAAAGGTCTTTTATTTTGGAGGAGTTTGACACAATGGCTAGGCGGAATGGGAATTATCGTTTTGACCGTTGCTATTTTTCCATTATTAGGAATTGGAGGTGTAGAGCTTTTTGTTGCCGAAGCACCTGGCCCTACCTCAGATAAAATTCACCCTAGGATAAAAGATACTGCCAAAAGCTTATGGTTCATTTATGTTGGTTTTACGATCTTATTGACGATCATTTTAAGACTAGAAGGCATGAGTTTCTTCGATGCGATCAATCATGGTTTGACGACTATGGCAACCGGAGGTTTTTCAACCAAAAACGATAGCATCATTCATTTTGATAGTCCGTTAATTCAATATACCATTACCTTTTTTATGTTGATTGCTGGGATCAATTATACTATTATTTATTATGGTTTAAAAGGTAATTTCAAAAAGGTTTGGAAGAGTGATGAGTTTAAAACATACCTACTCATTGTATTTTCATTGATCCTCTTTGTTACGATGATCGTAACTCAAGTAACTGATAATGGAATAGAAGAAGCATTTCGAAATTCCGCTTTTCAGATCATCTCCATTGTTACAACTACTGGATTTGTTTCTGCAGATTACACCGATTGGACTCCAATGTTAAGTTTGCTATTTTTTATCTTACTCTTTGTCGGTGCCTGTGCGGGATCTACCAGTGGAGGAATCAAAATCATCCGTCATCTTGTTTTATTAAAAAATTCTTTCATAGAATTAAAAAGACTATTACATCCAAAAGCCATTATCCGAATCAAGATTGATAAAAAAGTAGTAGCACCAAAAATCCTCACCCATATTCTTGTTTTTTTATTGTTGTATATGATCATCTTTGTCATTGGTTCCTTAGCGATGACTTATATACTCGCAGATTTTGAAAACCCGCTCATCACTTCCATCGGTGCAGTAGCCACCTCTCTCGGTAATGTCGGTCCATCAATCGGAGAGCTTGGGCCTATGGATAATTTCGCAAATGTGCCTTTCGCAGGAAAATGGGTTTTGATCTTTTTGATGCTTCTTGGGCGATTGGAATTGATTACGGTTTTGATTTTATTTACGCCTTATTTTTGGAAAAAGAATTAGGAACTCAAATTTCCATTTGGATAATAGCTCATAAAGTCATCTAACAAATCTTTTCCTCATTCCAATCACTATTCACTACTTTTACAAAAAAACAATCTTATGAAACTAATAAGCACTACCCTATTTTTATTCATAATCACCTTCACTTTTGCGCAACATTGGACGGTCACGGAACTTTCTCCAATGCCAGAAGCCATCAGTAACAACGCCGTCTGCGAGGGATTTGTCAATGGCGTTTCATATGTTTATTCTTTTTCTGGAATTGATGAAACCAAGGAGTTTGATGGCATTCACAATCGAGCTTATCGTTACAATACTCAGACCGATACTTGGGAATCTATTTCGCCACTGCCAAGTGATGACGGAGTAATTGCCGCTTCGGCCAATAGAATTGGCAACATCATTTATATCATTGGTGGATATACGGTCTTTGCTAATGGCTCTGAAATTTCATCCAACAAAGTTCATCGTTATGATACTCAGACGAACACCTATCTCTCTGATGGTGCGCCAATTCCGATTCCAATTGACGATCAGGTGCAAGTGACCTATCGAGATAGTTTGATTTATGTTATTACGGGTTGGAGTAATTCCGGAAATATAAATGATGTTCAAATCTATGATCCAGCAAACGATACCTGGCAAATAGGAACACCAATTACTTTTCAAGAAGCACCAGTATTTGGTGGAGCAGGCACTGTAATTGGCGATACCATTTATTTTTTTGGAGGAGCGGGAAATGGGGCTAATTTTCCTATTCAATCTATTCTCAGAAAAGGAGCCATCAATCCAGATAATGCTTTGGAGATCGAATGGTCAAAATCGAATATTGCAATACAATCCTATCGTCCAGCAGCAACTACCGCTGGCAATAATGCATATCTGATTGGAGGAGCTGGAAAAACTTATAATTTTGATGGACTTGCTTATAATGGTGGATTTGGTGTGGAGCCTAGCAATCGATCTGTGGTCTATCGACCGGCCGATGGATTTGTAGAATCTGACTTATCGAATGAATTACCAATGGACTTGCGAGGTATTGCAAATGTCAGCGATTCCGTCAAATATCTGGCTGGAGGAATGATCGCCAACCAAACGGTCACCAACAAAATCTGGAAGCTAGAATTGATTGAACTTCCAGTTTCTAATAAGAAGGTTTTTATAGATCAAGCTTTGGTTAATGTTTATCCTAATCCTGTTTCTTCTTTTTTAAAAATAGAAATTTCTAAATTCTCATCTTTAAAAATTCATGAAGCAAAAGTTCAGATTTTAAATCAATTGGGTCAAATTGTTTTTCAAAATAGCTTACCTATAATTCAGGAGATTAATATTAAAAAATTAAACTCTGGAATTTACAATCTTAAAATTTCAGATGGTCGAAATATCATTTCAAAAACTTTTGTGAAATTTTAAAAAAAGCCTCCTTCAGTACAGACCGAAGGAGGCTAATATGATAATTAATTTATTGGATTAAATTAATTTACAATCATCTTTTTAGTAATCGTTCCAAATTCAGATTCTAAACGATACAATAAGATTCCAAGACCTGGCAATGAAGCTCGCTGAAGGACAACCTCATTATAACCGCTATTGTATTCTCCTACAATCACTTTTAAAACTCTTCCAGAAAGATCATAAATGATAATTCTTGCATCCGAAGATTCAGGAAGACTAAATCCAATTTTCGTCTCATTAGAAAATGGATTCGGTTGATTCTGAGACAACTTCAATATCGAAGTATTATCTTCTCCTAGTTCAATATCTTCATCATGTTCAACAATATCTCCACCCCCCATAAAGGCATTGAATGTCGCTGTAGTACTCGAAGTATTCCCACAATTATCTCGTACAACAAATGTTACAGTCGTTGAAGTAGTTCCCATTTGTCCCATACAATTGAATGTCGGATTAGCAGGGATAGTTGACCAGAATACATTTTCAGTTGAACAATTATCGTAAGCTTCTGCTCCTCCATGGTTATCTACCCAATCGTTAAAGTTCTCCGGACTATCGTAATTACAAATCTCCCAGTGATCTTCTGCATCTTCATAAATTGTTGGAGCTTCTGTATCAACTACTACATAAGTGGTTGTACAGAAAGAAGTTCTTCCACAATTATCCGTCGCTCTAAATGTGATGGTATTTATACCATTATTGATACAAGTATTAATATTGTTCGAATTGAAATTATTGAACACTGTCAATTGAACACCGCAAGAAGTATAAGCTTCTACTGATGCGACATATGCTTCAATCGCTGCAATCGTTCCTTCTTCTCCTCCGTAATCTTCGCAGTTGAATTGTAACCATTGGTCTTCTTCACAACCAACAAATACTGGTGGTCCATTTTGTATCGTAAAGTCTCTGATGTCAGAAGCAGTTCTTCCACAAGCATCAGTAACCGTGTAAGTATATCTATAAATAGTACCAGGACAATCAACCGCTCCTATAGTTTGAGGACCAGTTACGTCTACCGTATAATCAATTTCATTACCACAAGAAGTAGTAACCATTGCATGATCGGGATTTACATTAACCCCGCCTAAACACTCACAAGTGACATCATCAGGTGCTGTAATTGTCGGTGCATCATTATTGCCAATGGTAAAGATTCGATCTACTTCTACGATTCTATTACAATTGTCTTTTACTCGATAAGTAAAAACTACCTGAGTTCCTGGACAATCTCTTTCACCAATAAAAGTTACTGGTAAAATGTTAATCTCGTAAGTATCAGAAGGACAATCCGTCACCACTGTTGCATCAGCAACTGAAGCCTCAATATCTGAGAAACAATCTACTGTTTCGCCTGAAGGTACGGTCACCTGTGGAGCATCATTTTGAATTAAAAATTGCTGCTCACATTGAGAAACTCTTCCACATGCATCTGTTACTTTGTAAATATAAGTATAAACAGTTCCATCACATCCCGGGATTCCTCCTGTGATTAATGGTTGTTTTACATAAGCAAAGAAATCCATTCCACAAGCCGTGGTCACAATAAGATTTGAAGGATCAGCAACGATGTCTTCAAAACATTGTACAACTTGATCAGCTGGACAAATTACAATCGGAGCAAGATTCTGAATGGTGAATACTTGTTCACATGAAGCTGTTCTTCCACAATCATCTGTAGTTGTATAAGTATAAGTGTAAGTTGTACCTGGACAATCATCTGGACCATCTTGTACAGGACCAGTAACTACGGTAACAAACCCAAGTGTACATGAAGTAGTCACTACTGCATCATTTGGATCAACAACAATGTCTACACTACATTCTACAACCATATCCGTTGGACAAACAATTGTAGGACCATCATTTTGAATCGTAAATACTTCATCACAACTTGCTGTTCGACCACAAGGATCTGTTACGGTATGTGTAAATGTGTAAGTAGTATTTGGACAATCTGGATCGCCATTTATTACTGGACCAGTCACGGAAAGTGTTCCAATAAGATCACAACTTGTCATAAAGGTTGGTGTTCCAGCAATCGCTTCTGTTGCACATTCAATAACTCCTCCTAAACCTGCACAACTGATCGTAGGGCCATCATTTTGTATCGTGAATACTTCATCACAGCTTGCTGTTCGACCACAAGGATCGGTAACGGTGTGTGTAAAAGTATAGGTCGTATTTGGACAATCTGGGGTTCCTACGATTACTGGACCAGTTACTGATAAAGTTCCTGTAAGTCCACAACTTGTCATGAATGTTGGTGTTCCCGCAACTGCATCTGTTGCACATTCTACTGTTCCTCCTAAGCCATCACAACTGATTGTTGGGCCGTCATTCTGAATCGTGAATACTTCATCACAACTTGCGGTTCGATCGCAATCGTCTGTAATGGTATGGGTAAATGTATAAGTCGTATTTGGACAATCTGGGGTTCCAGCGATTACTGGGCCTGTTACAGATAGTGTTCCCATTCCACAACTAGAAACAAAAGTCGGAGTTCCGGCGATTGCAGCTGTCGCACAATCAATTGTTCCACCTAAGCCTGCACAATCTATGGTAGGTGCTGCAGAAGGTGTAATCGTATAAGTATAATCACATTCATTGAATTCTTCACCAATATCGAACGTTCCATTACCATTCAGATCATCCAATACGGTTACAGTTCTGGTAATGATTTGATCAACAGTAGTACAGACGTCAGGATCAGCATTATCTGTGCAAGTAACT
>CAKZTD010000190.1 GCA_937921595.1 uncultured Saprospiraceae bacterium | reverse complement strand
CACTTTGGGATTGAAATTTAATTTAATGTTATTTGATTTGAATAATACGATTACTCCTAATCCTGCTTTAACACGTCGTCAACAAAAACAAGGTGGTTTTGATTTTGGATTGTTGGAAGGCAAAGTTCCGGTGATGATTGGGTTTAGTTTCTGTATTTAATTGCTACTTTTGAGGGGAAAGATTATAAAAGAATTGCTCAGCTTAAATGAATAAAAAAGAAACTGGAAAAACGGTTGCATTAATTATTTCGATATTGGCCATCTTGTTTTATGTGGTACGAGCAAGTATGCGTAAAGGAGATTTTATCGGATACATTAATGCCGGTCACCTGACACTCAATGGACAGGATATTTATAGTGATTATTTAAATACCTGGCCTCCATTCTTTTCTGTTTTCTGTGTGCCTTTGTCTCTTTTTGATGATGTGAGTAGTATTGCTATTCGAGGAGTTTGGTTAGTGTTGACGCTTTTTGCAATGTTTTGGATGATGAAGATTACGGTTCGATGGCTACATCAATTAGAATTAGTGCCCCCGTTTTATCTTGTAGGAAAGAAACAAATTGCTTTTACAAATATCTTGGTTTTTATTCCTTATGTTATTCTTTTTCGATTTTTATTAGACAACCTCGCCAATATTCAAATTAATATTTTTCTATTGTGGGCATCAGTCTTAGTGATTGATTTTTTTATAAAAAAGAAACACACGCTTGCAGGACTTATCTTGGCTTTTATCATTTCGCTTAAAGTCTTTCCAATATTTCTCCTTTTGTATTTTATTTTTAAAAGAGAATTTAAAATCGTCGGTTGGACGTTTTTATTTTTGATAATCTTTAATGCTATTCCAATGTTGATTTATGGGAGTGAACAAGGAATAGCTTATTATGCGCATTGGTGGAATGAAATTGCTTCGCCTTTTGCATCCGTTCAACACAAAAACCAATCTTTCTTTTCTATGCTAAGAAGTCTTTTTAGAAATGAAAGTCCAGGCTTAGATATCTATTTGAATGTAATGAATATGGAATTAGATACTTTAAAGAAAGTAGCTTATGGGATTCTGATTATTGGTGCTTTATATCCAATGTATCTTTTTAGAAATACGTTGAAAGATAGGGGAAATGCTTTTGCTATTTTAGAATACACTTTTATTTTGACAGCTATTCCAATTCTTTCGCCTCTTGCCTGGAAAGCCTATTTTATTTTCCTTTGGCCAGGATATTTGTTAAGCTATTATTACCTCTATCACGATAAAAGTGACTTTAATTTAAAGGCAAAAAAAGTACTCAAAATACTTTTTATAATATCTATTATTCTCAATGTTATATCAACTGATCTATTCGTTGGTCCATACATTGCCGATTTGTTAGAAGTCGTTTCCAGTATTACCATTGGCACTTTAATTCTGATGGCTATCCTCCTGGTTATTTATAATGAAAAGCGACATTTAGATACTAAGTCTTTATAAAATATTTGCCCTTTTATCTAACTACTGCTATATCCCCTTTTAGTAACCTTGATTCTCCATTTCGAAAAACCACCTCTACCATATAAACATAAACTCCATTCACCACATCCTTGCCTTTAAAAGTTCCATTCCAACCATACGTTTGATCATTCGCCGGAAAATTCTTAGCTTCAAAGATTATATTTCCCCAACGATCTGCAATTCTAAAATGGTTCACTATTTCAATATCACCTCCATCCATTATCATAAAATAATCATTCGTTCCATCAAAATTTGGAGAAAAAGCATTCGGTATAAAAACATCGGTGCAACTACTTTCAAAAGCAATATCCGTTGATAAAGTTTTAGTCTCACAAAAGTGATCAATAAGGACTGAATATTCACCAGCTTCAGTTACCTCAAAAAGAGGTTCCGTTGAACCATCCTGCCATAAGAAAGTCGCATCGGGAAAAGTTGCATCTAATAGAATCGTCTGCCCGGGACAAATGCTTTCATACTCTGTAAAAAGAATAGGAGGTAGGCTGATGAAATTTACTTGAGCAGCATCATTGGAAACACACAAATTATCGAGGGTCACGGTGACCACATAATATCCTGATTGAGTAGGACTGATCGATGATGTAATTGCTCCATTCGACCATTCGTAAACCGCATTGTTTGTAGTGGCATCTAATAGTATACTTTCATCTTCGCAAAGAGACGTATCTGAAAAATTAAAATCCACAAAATCTCCATTAATGTGAATAGTTAGAGAGTCAAAAAAATCAACACAACCATCGGTGATGGTTACAAAATACGTTGTTGTTTGCTCCGGAGATGCTAATGGATTTGCGATGTTCGAGTTGTTTAATGTTTCTGTTGGTGCCCATTGATATTGTGTTCCTCCTTTAGCTTCCAATTGAATGTTCCCATCTGGACACATCACATAATTCGGTAAGGGTTCAATTGTCTTAAACGTTTTCATACAAACAATCTGCCTATTGTTTTTTGCTCCAGTAGCGGCTGTAAAACCTGCATAAACATAAGGGTCATTGTCAAAGTATTTAACAATGTTTCCAGTATAAGATAATCTAAGATCACAATCAAAAAATACTTGAAACTCTTTGATTACGGCATCCCAGGTAATTCTGATCTCATGGTAATCACAGTCCTCGATGTTTTCATTATTTGGCGCAGCTTGAACAGGACCTGCTAGATTATACTCAACATCGCTATGGTCAATTTTGCCTCTAGCCATGAAGGCTATATGATCATAATAAGGATCGTTTTGTAAACTGTTTTTATGCGTATCAAATTCAATTGCGAAAGAATTCCAAAGATAATTATATCCAAGACCTCCGCCTCCTCCGCCCAAAGCATCAGAGGAGGGTTGTAATACAAAGGCCATCCCATCAGCTCCATTGTCGCTGCATCCGAAATTGAATTCTGTAGTAATATCGAAAGATTCTTCTAGATTTATTTTAGGGGTAAACCAAACAGCACCTTCAGATCCATCCTGAGTAGGAGTCAATTCGAAACAATCATCAACTAAGGTTCTGGCTGTACCTACGAGTTGAAATTGTGCATACAGAGAAGATGTTGAAAATGCAGTAATTAAGAAAAGAGTGAGTTTTAGCTTAAAATAGGTCATTAGTTAACATTGCTTTTTCTAAAGATAGAACAAAGAAGGTAGAATAGAAAACTTTATAGAAAGGAATAAAATGACTTTTGTTTATGGTACTTAAAATCTTGAGCATTATATTTCTAACTCACCTAACCACACTCACATCACCTTTAAATATACGAATCGTTCCATCCCGAAAAACAAGCTCTGCTAAATAGACATAAACTCCATTGCCTAATTCTTTACCTTTAAAGGTTCCATCCCAACCATAGGTTTGATCATTTGGCAGAAAATTACGAGCTTCAAAAATTGCATTTCCCCAACGATCGGTAATACTAAAACGTTTGACTAGTTCGACGTCACCATCATCAAGAATCATAAAGTAATCATTAGTCCCGTCGAAGTTTGGAGAAAAGACATTTGGAATAAAAACATCTTTGCAACTCCTATCAAAAATAATATCTGTAGAAATTGTTTTAGTGCCACAATAATGATCCAAGACAACCGAATATTCTCCTGCTTCTGTTACATTAAAAATTGGCTCCGTTGATCCATCTTGCCAAAGATATGTTGCATCGGAAAAACTAGCATCTAAGGTAATCGTTTGTCCAGCACAGATCGTCTCAAAACCTGAAAAGAGGATACTAGGTAATTCTATGAAATCAATTTGCGCAGCAGCATTTGAAACACAAAGATCCTCAAGCGTAACGGTGACGATATAATATGCGGAAGTGGTAGGAATGATCGTTGGTGTAATTGCTCCGTTAGACCATTCGTAAGTTGCATTGTTGGTCGTCGCATCGAGCAAAATACTTTCATTTTCGCAGAGCGTAGTATCTGTAAAATTGAAGTCTACAAAATCTCCCGCTACCTCTATAATCAAGGTATCATAAAAATCAGTACATCCATCTGTAATCGTGAGCATGTAAGTGCTTGTTTGGGTTGGCGAAGCTAATGGGTTGGCAATGTTTGGATTGTTTAAAGTTTCAGCAGGAGCCCATTGATAAGTATCTCCTCCGGAAGCTTCCAACTGGATACTACCATCTGGACACATCACATAATCAGGTAATGGTTTTATGGTTTTTAAATCTTCGAGGCAAATAATTTGCTGATTTTTTTTCCCTCCTGTCGCGGCGGTAAAACCAAAATAAACATATGGATCCCCTGAGAAAAAATTATTTACAACATCCCCGGTATAAGTCAATCTAAGACCACAATCAAAAAATATTTGTAGTTTTTTTCCTATCGCATTCCAGTTGATTCTGATTTCATGGTATTCGCAATCTTCAATATTTTCATCATCCGGATTTGCCAAGACAGGTCCAGCTAAATTTAAATTTACATCACCATGATCAATGCTTCCCATCGCCATGATAGAAACATGATCATAAGTAGGGTCGAAATAGTCAGTGTTTTTGTAAGTGTCAAATTCGATGGCTACAGAAGGAGTCAAAAAACCGTATCCCATAAATCCACCGCTTGATCCAAGTCCGGTTGAATCGGTGTGTAAAACAAAAGTGATCCCATCAGCGCCATCGTCATTACATCCGAAAAATAGATTAGTAGTTAGATTGAAAGATTCTTCGAGATTGATTTTTGGCAAGAACCAAACCGAACCAATTTCTCCTCCTTCTTCTGGTGTAAGTTCAATGCAATTATTATCTAAAACAGAGGCAACTCCGTTCAGCTGGTATTGAGCAGATAAG
>CAKZTD010000189.1 GCA_937921595.1 uncultured Saprospiraceae bacterium | reverse complement strand
ATGTTTTTACCAAGGTTATTCGGGCTATAAAATTTCTATAAAAATCTAAATTCCTATACACTTTTTGGATAAAATTTTGATGCTTATTGCCTTAGCTAAAATCAACATGATTTTGCAGCGCTTAAGCTGAGTTAAATCATAATGTTTTACCCTTAGCTTAGCTTATTCTTGTACATTTTAGAGGGTATTCACTCATTTATGAATTCACTCATTCGCTCATTTCTTGTGGCATTCAAAAGTGTACAGTAGTTCAATATAAACCAAGAATTATTCTTTGTGCCTTCGTGGCAGTCCAATTAGTTGTTATACATTTTACTGGGGAAGCTTTGATTTTTTTTACTTAAAAACATGATGTTTTATCCTTAAGTTCAGGCAGTAATAAAAAACTTCAGAAAATTTGCTTTTTCTCGGAGCATTAGCTTTCCATCAAACTGTCTTCTACTCAGTGCTTTGACAAATATCATACTTATACATTGATGAATGTCATGTTTATAAACCCATACTTATTGGTACTTTGTAAGTGTCTCTGTTAAAAAGTGTCAAACCATTAAAACGGACTAAGGAATGTTCTGCCATTCACCAGGTAGGCGATTTTTGATCTTCCAATATTATCAAGAACGATCATCAAATAGTTAGCTATGCCTCCAAAAACATTTTTACAATTTCTTCTAATCGGGTTCTTAATCCTATTTGACAGTATCAGGGTGTTTGCTCAAAAAGAAGTAAAGGATCACAGCGTCTTTCTATTGAGTAATATAGAAAGCCTTTCAGCTGATGCGCAGGAATTTGATGCCTTTGAAAAATTACTGGATAATGAAGAAAATGAATACACCTTATTAATCACGGGTGATTTTGTGGATAAAAATGGTTTTGAAACAGATTTAAAAACAGAAGAAATAGAAAAAGTAGATCGACTTATCAATCTTGTAAAAGACAAAGGTAGGATTATATTTGTACCTGGTGATTTGGAATGGGCACATAAAGAAAAAAAAGGTTGGAAAAAATTAATCGCTCTTGAGAAGTATCTGAAATCAAAAATGGGGAAAGGGAAAGTCGTTCTACCTCGATCGGCATGTCTGGGGCCTGAAGTGTTAGATATAGGAGAACATTTAAGGATCGTTGCTTTCAATACCCAATGGTTTATGGAGGAAGATAATCGACCGGAGGAGGAAGATGGAAAATGTAACAGTGCAACGAACAGAGAGTTATGGGATGAAATTGATGATGCTTTCGGTGATTCTGAAAATAGAAACCTAATTATAGCCATGCATCACCCTGTTTTATCCTTTGGTCAATATGCTGGATATAAATTATTTAGCGAACATTTTAAACCACCTATTTACGGTTCATTCAATGTAGCTTATCGACAAAATATTGGATCCAGTAAAGATTTAAGCAATGAAAAATTTCGGGTATTTAGAAGAAGAGTCTTAGCTAAAGCAGAACTAAATCCAGGGATGATTTTTGTTACTGGACATGAAAATGATTTGCAAATTTTATTGGAGGAAGGGAATTATCATATCAATAGTGGAGGCTTTGCCAAATCAAAAGCAACCGGAAGAGGTAAGGCTACTCTTTATAGGCAAAGGAAAACAGGTTTTGTCAAATTGGTTTTTTTCAATAATGGAAAAGTCGCTGCTCAAGCTTTTGAAATTAAAAATAAAACAACGATTCGGGAAACTTTTAAAACAACACTTTTTAGTAGTCCATGTACAACTGAGGAAAACAAAATACCGGTAAATACTTCATTTAATCCTTGTAAAAAAGAAATTAATACTACGCTTAATCCTGATCATCCAAAGTTTGGATCGTCCTCCGCAGGAGTAGAATATAAAGCTGGCTTTTTGACAAGAATGATACTTGGAAAAAATTACAGAACAACTTGGTCTAAGCAAGTAAATAATATTCCTTATCTCGATCTGGAAAAAACGAATGGAGGACTTATTCCTTACGCTATTGGAGGTGGAGCGCAGACTATTTCTCTGAAATTTAAATCAGGAGATGGTCAACGTTTTGCCTTTCGTTCGATCAATAAAAGATCCGCTTCACGTTTGAGTAAAGATCTTAAGGTAGGCATCGTAGGAACCATTCGTCAAGACTTAACAACCCTACATTATCCTTACGGCTCATTGATTGTTGGTTCATTCATGGATGTTGTAGGATTGCCTCATTCAATGCCCAAGTTATACTTGATGCCAGATCATCCAATCTTAGGATCGTTTCGAAAAGAGTTCGCAGGGAAGTATGGAACATTTGAGTTAAAGCCAGCAGGTAAAAATAAAAAACGAAAAGCTTTCAAAGATGCAGATAAAGTAATCAGTACTTATCAAGTGTATCGCAAATTAATGGATGACCATGATAATAAACTGGATGTCGGAAATTTTGTAACTGCTCGAATTATCGACATTTATGTTGGAGATTGGGATCGTCATGAAGGTAACTGGAAATGGCTAGCCTATAAAGGAGAGGATGGGGGATACACCTATAAGCCTTTTGCAAAAGACAGAGACAAAGCATTCTATACCTTGAATTCTTTACTTCGATTTAGAGATTTCGATTTCATACAAAAAGATGGAGGTAGTTTTCATAAAAAATATGGCAATATGAAAAGCCATAATTTCAAAGCTAGGAATATGGATCGTTGGATGCTTGTGGCTTATTCCCATGAAGATTGGATGGCAGAAGCTAAAAGAATACAGTCCTTGTTTACAGATGAAGTTATCGATCAAGCGATTGCTACTTTGCCTCCAGAAGTACAACCTTTAGAAGGTCCCAATTTTAAAAAGAAACTTAGGTCAAGAAGAGATAGATTGGTAAAAGCAATTGATAAATATTATAAAATGATTTCTGAGTATGTGAATATTGTTGGATCTAATAAGAGAGAATCTTTTATCGTTACTCGATTGAAAAATGGAAATGTTAGGGTAGAAATTTATAAATTATCAAAAAAAGGTATTCGTGAAGATCAACTATTGGATCGTGTTTTCAAAAAAGGAGAAACCAAAGAAATTCGCCTTTTTGGTTTGGGGAAAAGAGATGAATTCAAAATCATCGGAGATGCCTCAAAAAGCATTCTAATTCGAATCATCAGTGGTGATGGTATTGATGTGATTGAGGATAATTCTACCGTCAGCGGGTTGAAGAAATGGACAAAGGTTTATGATAAAAGAAAAAAAGATAAAATCACTTTAAATAGTGAAGCGAAGGTAATGCGAATACCAGAGATCATTACTTTCAAAACGGAGGAAATGTTCAATTATAATTACTTTCACATCTTACCCACTGCAGGATACAATCAAGATGATGGCTTTTCTATTGGCGCAAGAGGGAAGTATACAAAGCAAGTTTTTAATAAGCCGGACTTTGGGCGCAGCCTGAATTATAACGTTTCGATAACCACCAATAGGAACTTCAATGTTGGAGTAAATTTGAGCGTTCGACATGTTGTTAGAAAATGGGATATGATTGTTGGTGCGACTATGGCAAGTAATGATAAATCCTTTCGACAGTTCTACGGCCTTGGGAACGAAAGAGTATTAGATGATGATTTAAAAGAGATTGATTTTTATAAAAATAATACCCAAATGCAAAATATGCACTTTGGGCTATCTCGTAGTTTTTTACAAAAATCTTCCTTTTCTTCAACTATAGTTTTTGAGAATAGAGAAATAATTGCTGTGGAAGAAGATGCTTCTATTTATGATGAACTACCACGAAATGGGGGGCTAGGCAAATCTTCTTTGCTAGGACCTAAATTAGCATTGATTTTAAATTTTACGGATGGTGGTGTATTACCGAAGAGAGGAATGAAGTTAAGAGTAGAAAATTTCACTTTTGGAAATAGTGATGCGGATTGGAAAGTAGGTGGTCAGGCGAAAATAGAAGTAACGGCTTTGATGACTAAAGGAGTGAAAATTCCGGCAACCCTTTCGCTAAAAGGAGGGATTAATCATACTTATGGAGAAACTCCATTTTACTATAAAAGTTATCTTGGGCAAGAATCTAATCATAGAGGTTTAGTGAGGAATCGGTATGGTGGAAACACGGCAGCTTATTTTAATTCGGATCTACGGTTTCACTTTGGAAAAGTAGTGACTCCATTGATTCCATTTGAATATGGTATTTATGGTTTGCTTGATTCGGGGCAGGTTTTTGTAGATGGCGAAAAGTCCAATAAGTTACATACGGCTTATGGCGGTGGTATTTATATTGTACCTGCAATTGGTGGTTTTAACCTAAATTTCTTTGTAGTTCAATCACCAGAAGAGGGTTTGTTGTATAATTTTAAACTGGGGCTTTCTGTGAAGTAGATGTTATTCGTTTTCTACTTTTGAATTTTACAAAACAAAGATTAAGACTTTGTTAAAGTCATAAAAAATATTAAGATTTTTGAACTTTACATGGATGCTTTCAGTTGATACAATTGGACATAAGTTTATCCTCCACACCTTGTTCTACCGATGCGATTTTGGATTGGGAAAAATATAAACCCAAAAGCTATCGGCATATCTTTTAAACGAATGGTTTGAAAAAATAAAACCCCGAACCTCTTCGTTTTGAATTAATATTTAATTTTTCATCTAAATAAATTTTAAGTTTTTGCATAAACAATTACTAGCATAGGGAGTATTTCTACTCTAATCTTTTGTGCTGTTTTGCTTTGCTTCAGATAGCGAACTGATAGATCAATGTCCTGCAATGCTTCAGTCTAAAAGAATTATGTTGTTCGTAATTATTTTATAGAGCACTTTTGATAATTTGAACTTTTTTTTGATCAAATATCAAACAGTCTCTAAACCACAAAAACTTAATATTATGGGTTTAAACAAATTTGTGCTAATCTTAATTATCCTCTCTTTATTTGCCTCCTGCGAAAAAGAATTACTTGAAGTTCCAGAAAACAAAACCGCTGCATTAAGTATAAAAGCAGAGTCTGTCAACTTTGCGGTGATTGGTGATTTTGGAAAAGAAGGAGACAATGCATTGGCAGTTTCTGAACTGGTGAAAAGTTGGAATCCTAATTTTGTACTGACTTTAGGAGATAATAACTATAAGACAGGCGAATTGTCGACGATCAAAGACAACCTCGGGCAGTATTATTGCGATTTTATCTACAATCCAGATGCACCAGAATATTTGCAATGTAATGGTGCTGCAGCTTTTGAAAAACAAAATCGATTCTTTCCTTCATTGGGCAATCACGATCAAGAAAGTTATAATGGAACGCGACCTTATGAGACTTTTTTCTCTTTACCTGGAAATGAAATATTCTATGATTTTGAATGGGGGCCGGTGCAATTCTTTGTGATCAATAGTGGAGATGATACCGATCACAATTGTTGTGATTCTGAGCAGTCCATTTGGTTAAAAGAAAAATTAGCAAATTCTACAAAAACCTTTAAGGTTGTCTACTTCCACCATCCACCATATTCAACTGCAGAGAGAGGTAATAATGAAGAAATGCAATGGCCTTTTAGAGAATGGGGAGCAGATGCAGTACTTGCCGGACATGATCATAACTATGAACGAATCAATGAAAAAGGAGTATCTAATTTTGTCTATATTGTAAATGGCTTGGGTGGTAAAAGTATCAGAGATTGTAATGTCAATCCTTTGGATGCGGATCGATTCGATTCTTACTGTTATAATGACAACTATGGAGCGATGTATTGTTCTGCTACAGAAAAGCAATTGAAGCTTCAGTTTTTTGCAATAGATGATCGTGTTAATCCGATTGATGAATATGTGATTCGAAAATAAGAATAAGGTCATAAACATTAGGGAAAAATAAGGTCAATAAAAGCCTTATAAGTCATCAGCTCATAAGGCTTTTGTTTTGCACTCAACTTAATAGGATGGTGGTAAGCCTATTTGATTTTGTTTTATGTAATTTTGTTTTATTTGGGTTTTCAAATACTTGAAAAAAATAGTAGCTTGATAATTACATTGAATTCTGAAAAATCTTATAATTCCGCTAATGCGAAGACTAATTTTAATTTTACCTGTTTTACTGATTCTTTTTTTTTCCTGTAAAGAAGAAAAAAAAACTCAACATACCATTGAAATAAAAGAAGGAATGGCCCTAATTCCCGGAGGTACGCTAAATATGGGAGGAGATAATGAACAGGCCGACCCCAATGAATTTCCAAAACATAAAGTAAGCATCAATAAGTTTTGGATGGACGAAACCGAAGTGACGAATACTCAATTTGAAAAATTTGTAAAAGCAACCAATTATAAAACCGTTGCGGAACGTCCTGTAGATTGGGAAGAAATGAAAAAATCTCTTCCGCCCAATACACTAAAACCTGCAGATAGTTTGCTCCTTCCCGGAGCATTGGTCTTCCATAAAACGGATCAACCCGTTTCTCTACGAAACCCAGGCCTTTGGTGGTCATGGACCATTGGTGCCGATTGGCAACACCCGGAAGGGCCAGAGAGCAATATCAAAAATAAAATGAATCATCCGGTTGTTCAAATTGCTTGGGAAGATGCTGATGCTTACGCGAAATGGGCGGGTAAAAGATTACCGACAGAGGCAGAGTGGGAGTGGGCTGCTAGAGGAGGAAAAGAAAACATGATCTATCCTTGGGGAAATGAAGACGTAGATGAAGGTGATCCTAAGGCTAACTTCTGGCAAGGCTTATTTCCTTATGAAAATAAAAAAATAGATGGCTATATGACGACTGCTCCGGCCAAGTCTTTTCCTTCCAATGATTATGGCCTTTATGATATGTCGGGCAATGTCTGGGAATGGTGTTCGGATTGGTTGGATATGGAATATTATAAAAACCCTTCTGCTACCAAGGCAAATAATAAAGGGCCTCAGAAATCTTTCAATCCGATGATGCCTTTCCAACAAGAAAAAGTAATTCGTGGAGGGTCTTTTTTATGCAATGATGATTATTGTTCTGGTTATCGGAATGCTCGTCGAATGGGATCGAGTACAGATACGGGATTGAATCATACCGGATTTCGATGTGTAAAGGATGCACAATGATATTTGTCGGTATAAACTAAGTTTAATCTGTTTTTTCAAGATATTCCAAATTGTAAATCCAATCTACTTGTAGTCAGGTGTTTATGTGAATTTAAAAATATTAAACAGATTCAAAACCCTTTTTTACGACTACTTATCTTTTTTATTTTAATATTTTATATTGGCATAATTTGTGAATTACAAAAGAAATTATATTTTTGCAGCCGCAAATTTATTATGAAGTTGCGTAAGAATGTGTTCTGGAATTAATGGCTTACAAATAAACCATCAATTCTATTTTGAACAACTTCTATAAGCCGATGTAGCTCAGCTGATTAGAGCAGCTGATTTGTAATCAGCAGGTCGGGGGTTTGAGTCCCTCCATCGGCTCTAATAAGATCTTAAATCTTTTAGAAAATTTAAAAGCCTCGTAAGTTGTATAACTTATGAGGCTTTTTTATTTTAAGAAAAAACGAATGTTGATCTTAAAAATCTCTCCTTATAATTTTAAATCATTGATACTCAAAGGTTAGGATATTTGCAGAAAGTCCTCGTCCTTCATTACTAATGTACATTGTTCCTTCTGGAGAAAAAGTGATGCCTTCTGGCTGACTAAATGTTTTGGTGCTTAAAAACTGAATAGCCTGTATCGAACCTTCTTCATCACAAACGATTAATGTTTTTCCAACCGAAGACATGATATAATAATGTCCACTTTTTGGGTGTTTGGCAATAGCTGAAGGAGAAAAGGAAATCAAGCGCTTTTTTAGTTTTTTCTCTTTACCTTTTGAAAGTCCCTTTTTAGCATGCTGTTTAAAAAATACTTTCAATTGATCATCGCTAATGATGAACTTAGGCGTTTCAATGAGTTCCTTGTTTTTTAGATCAAAAGCATATATCGCTTTGCTGTTTTTTATTTTAGGATGATGTTTTAAAGCAGGGTTTCCTTTACAGGCAAGGATTAAAGATTGATTCGTAGAATCATAAGCAAGACCTTCCACATCATTGGAACTCGAAAAAGGGGTCTTTATCAATTTACCAGCCTTTCCAGAGTTTAAATCAATAGGAACAAGATTGCCATTTGATTTTATAGCATAAGCCATATCTTCTACGATTTCCAATCCTTCATAATCTCCACGTCCCGAAAACTTCACTTTCTTTAGAACTTTTCCACTTTCAGATTCCAGCGTATAAATACGTCCTAACTCGTCGTTCACTGCTAGTAAGGTATTGTCTTTTGAATTAAAAGATAAAGCAGAAATTTCAGTCAATTCACTAGGTAGTTTTGCTTTTTGAATTGGATTTTTCAAATCGTATTTAAAATCATAGGAAAGGTCTTTTGAAAGGGAGGCCGCTAAAAAGTTGTTTTCAAATTGTAGATCTTCTGTTGAATCAGAAGAGATAGAGGTCTGTAGACTAAGATTTTCTTGTTGATTAGAATTCGTTTCTTGTTCCGAACAAGAAAGGACCGTAAATAATAAGAAAAAGTAGAAGATGTGGTAAGGAAAACTCATAAAAATTCTGTTTTATGACTTAATGATCATATTGACGATAATCATTGGTTTTAAAAAGATGAAAGTATATATTATTTTTGGTACCAATAGAATAATTCCTATGTTTATAAAAAAACGCTGATATAAACTGAACTTATTGTTTCGTATCAATAGTTTTGTTCCGTCACTTACTCCTTATAATAAAGTTTAAATGCTTAATTACAAACAAATTTTCGGCTCTCTTGTTCTTGTCCTAACTTTTAATATCTGTTTGATCGGACAGAATCCTTATGAATTAAATCTTAAGAAAGATCTAATCTTATTTGGAGGTGGGGCGCTTGGTCAAGTTACTACGATTATTTTGTCAGCAGAAATTGATGATTTTACAGACCAAGAAATAGGACTTTTAAATTCGAATAATATCAATCGTTTCGATAGAAGAGCAACAGGTTTTTATTCGCTTCGATCATTAGAGTATAGCGATGTATTATTAACAGGGTCCTATTTTTTTCCGGCCTTGTTTTTAGCAAATAAAAAGAGCAGAGATGGATTTTTAGAAATAGGTGTATTGGGTATGGAAGCCTTTTTGTTGAATGCTACGCTGACCTCACTCACAAAAATTAGTGTCCAACGAACTCGGCCCTTAGCTTATAATCCTAATGTCCCAATGGACAAGAGAAAATCAAAAAGTGCAAAATTTTCATTTTTCTCAGGACATACTTCTGCTGTATCTGTCTTGTCTTTTTTTAGTGCAAAAGTATACAGTGATTATTTTCCAGATAGCAAATGGAAACCCGTTGTCTGGACGACGGCAGCGATTATTCCAGCAGCCACTGCATACTTTCGAGTAAAAGGTGGTAAACATTTTCCAACAGATGTAATCATGGGTTATGCCTTCGGAGCTGTAGTTGGTTATGTAATTCCACAGATACACAAAAAGAAAGATAAAGATCAGAAAGTTACTTTTTCTATATTGACTGGTGTCGATGCTGTTGGAGTGAATCTGACTTGGTAGACGTAATTAACGGGCTTGTAATTCTTTAGCAATGCTCAATAATCTCAGGTCTGAAATTTAGAAATGAGTGAATACGCTCTTAAATATAAAAGAAACAAGCTGGGGACCTAGCGTTACTATACTATTTACTCATTCCAGCAAAGAGCATTAAAATTAAAGTTCTATCAGTAAAATGCATAGTAACTTATTCTGAGTGTAAGAAATATTCTTTTAATCCATCTGAAATCAAAATGAAAAATACCTCTCCTCATATTTTATCAATATTGGTAATATTACTCCTGCTGGGTTGGAATATAAGCTATGCTCAAAAATCAGAAAGTAACCATAGCCTTTATCTACTCAGTAATCTAGAAAGTCTATCCGCTGATGCCCCCGAAATAGATGCAATAGAAAATCAAATCAAATCAGAAATCTACGATTTTACAATTTTAATCAATGGAGACTTTGTTGATAAAAATGGTGTCGGAGTAAAACCTAAGCAAGATGATTTGGATAAAGTAGATCGTCTTTTAAGAATGGCAGGTGAAAAAGGGAGACTGATTTTTATTCCTGGAGATAGAGAATGGGATAACGGAGGAAAAAAAGGTTTGAAAAAAGTAAAAGCTTTAGAAAAATATTTAGAATCAAAAAAAGGAAAAGGAACGATTCTATTTCCACAAAAAGGTTGCCTTGGACCAGAAATTATTGACATAGGAGACAATCTCAGAATCGCTGCAATTAATACACAATGGTTTGTAGAAGATGATATTGGGCCAAGGGAAGAAGAAGCAGAATGTGGCTTATTGAATGAAACAGAATTTTGGGCTGAGATGGGAGATGTATTGGATGATGCAGATAACAGAAACCTGATCATCGCCGGTCACCACCCTGTTTTATCTTATGGACAATACGCAGGATATAAATTAACAGCACAACATTTTAAGCCACCAATTATTGGTTCGATGATCGCTTCTTATCATCAGAATGTAGGAGGAAGAAGAGATTTGAATCAAGTTAATCTAAAAAGATATTCGAGAGAAATGTTGAAATTAACTCAACGGTTCGAAGGTAGTATTTTTGTATCAGGGCATGAATATGATACGCAGGTTTTAGGATTAGACAATACCTACTATATCAACAGTGGAGCCATTGCAAAATCAAAACCAGTGGGTCGAGGCTTGGGGACAATTTATCGTCAAAAGGAACCTGGGTTTTCAAAACTTATTTTTGAAGATGATGGAACGGTTCGATTCCATGCGTTTCAAATTTCTGATCGAAAAGATATTAAATCGACTTATGAAAAAATACTTTTTGAATCTCCTTGCACAGAAAAGGAAAATTCAGGGATAAAGAATCTTTTGTACCAGCCATGTATAGATGAATTTTCGACTCTCGAAAACGAAACAGCTTTGCCAAGCTCAGGAAAAGCGGTCGCAGGGCTCCAATATAAAGCCGGATTTTTTAAACAATTAATACTAGGAAAACACTATCGATCGACTTGGATCAAGCCATTAAATAATATTCCTTATTTAGATTTAGATACAGCCTTCGGTGGATTGAGAGCTTATTCAAGGGGAGGTGGAGCGCAGACGACTTCCGTGAAGTTCAAATCAGAAGATGGTCAAACCTTCGCTTTTCGATCCATCAATAAGACACCGACTCAGCGGATGGATAAAGATCTAAAGCCAGGAGTTTATGGAAAAATAACTCAAGACAAAACTTCACACCAGCATCCATACAGCTCTACGATCTTAGGATCGCTGATGGATCGATTAGATATCCCACACTCTCGGCCTAAGTTATATTTGATGCCAGACTCTCCAAAACTTGGCCCGTTTCGCGCAGAATTTGGCGGTATGTTTGGAACACTCGAAGTAAAGCCAAAAGGAAAAAAGAAAGGGCGTCAAGCTTTTGAAGATGCGAATAAAGTAGTTAGTACCAATGAGATGTATCGTAAAATGTTGGATGATAATGATCATGTCGTTGATGTAGATAAATTTGTCACTGCTCGACTTTTTGATATTTGGATTTCGGATTGGGATCGCCATGTCAATAATTATAAATGGCTAGTTTTCAAAGATGGAAAAACTAGGACTTATAAACCATTTCCAAAAGATCGAGATAAAGCTTTGTCCTTGTATCAAGGGATGTATTATTTTATTGAGCAGTTTCATATTCAAAAAGATAAAGCCAGCTTTAGAAAACATTACTCCAACCTTAAGTACCTCAATTATAAAAATAAAACGATGGATCGTTGGTTGGCCAATTCCTACACTTATGAGGATTGGATGAAAGCGGTAGATCATTTTGTAAACCTAATGTCTGACGAAGCGATTGAAGAGGCAATCTCTAATTTGCCCTTGGAAACTCAAGACCTTGTTCGAAAGCGAATGACGAGAATATTTAAAATACGAAGAGCATCTTTGAAAAAAGAAATTCAAAAGTATTATAAAAAATTAGCAAAACAAATCGATCTGGTTGGTAGTAATTCAAGAGAGTTATTTGAGTTGGAAAGAAAAGAAAATGGGGATGTTCATGCCTGTGTTTTTAAAGTAAATAAAAAAGGAGAAAAAGGAAAGAAATTATATGATCGCCTGATTAAAAAAAGTGAAACAAAAGAAATTATTTTACATGGTCTTGGCAAAAAAGATCGTTTCGTTATTACAGGTACAACCAATAAAAGTATATTGATTCGCGTTATTGGTGGCAAAGGCGCTGACATCGTGGAGGATCTATCAAAAGTACGTGGCTTAAGAAAGATGACGAAGGTTTATGATAAACGAGGAAAAGATGAACTAAACCTGAACACGGAAGCCAAAAAGCTCAATACTCCCGAAATTCTTACTTTTCAATCTCAAGAATTTTTTAATTATAATTACCTCAAGGTACTTCCTAATCTATCTTATAATGCAGATGATGGATTTAATATTGGGCTTAGTGGTTCTTACCTTCAGCAAGGATTTAATAAACCAGGATTTGGTAAAAGGTACACTTTTAATGGTTCTTTTACGACGAGAGGAAATTATAACTTAGGTTTTGGAGTTCAGTTTCGAGAGGCTGTGCACAAGTGGGATTTGATCACTGGATTTTCATTAGCAAGTCAGGATAAATCTTTTAGAAATTATTATGGTTTAAGTAATGAATCTGTACTTGATGAGGACTTGAGACGTAAAGGTTTTTATACCAATGAAACCAGTTCAATAAAAGCACATTTAGGACTGAGTCGGAATTTTTGGAATAAATCAAATTTTTCTATTACTGGTCATTTTGATTTTAGAGACATTGATCCTGATGCTGAAGATGGTCAAGAAGAAACCATTTATGATGATGTGCCTTTTTTTAATGGACAAGATGAAACCTTGCTTTTCGGGCCTCGACTCAATTTAAATCTGGATCTTAGAAACAGTGGCCTTTTTCCAACGAAAGGCATGCAAATAAAAGTGCAAAATTTTACGTTCTTCAATACCGCAGATGATTTTGGTACAGGAGGCCGTTTGGAATCTGAGCTTTCTGCCTTTTTTACTGCTGGAATTAAAATGCCGGTAACGCTTGCTATGAGGAGTGGATACATCGGCACTTATGGAGATGTACCTTTTTATTATAAAGCTTATCTTGGCCAGCAAGGAAATCATCGAGGGTTTTTAAAAAATCGATTCGGTGGAGATCATGTAGCATATTTGAATACAGATCTACGGTTTCATTTTGGAAAAACGGTTACACCAATTATTCCGATCAAATATGGAATCTTTGGTCTTTTCGATGTGGGGCGTACATGGGTAGAAGGGGAGTCGTCGGAGCAATTGCATTATGCCTATGGAGGAGGGATTTATTTAGTGCCTTATGTGGATAGTTTTAATTTGACTTTTACAGCAGCGCAGTCTGATCAAAACGATTTTTTATTTAGTTTTAAAATCGGTTTTTTCGTGAGGTAATTGTTAAGTGTAAGTTGAATTTATAACTCTATTAACAAACATAAACGACAATACATTCGTTGACCAATAAGAGATTTTGATTTAGTAATCTGTTAAATAATAAACGAACCTTATTTTAATTGAATCTTAGATTCTATATTGAATTCTAATAACAAACTATTCATACAAATTTTATAAAATTAAGTAATGATGCAAACAATCGTAAAAATCCTGCTTCTGTGTACACTGACTTTTTCTATGTTCTCTTGTATCTCCAAGAAAAAAATGCTCTCTGTTCAATCAGAATTAGAGATGGCAAATAAAGATCTTGGAAAATGTGGAGAATCACTCAATGACTACATGGCTCAATTATCTGCTTGTGAAAAAGAGAAAGCCCAGTTGATGAATGAAGTCAAAAATTCAGAAAGCAATACGACTTTAAGACAAGAGCAAATTAATGATTTAAAAAATCAAATCGCTGATCTGAAAAAACAAAGAGATCAACAAGTTTCTCAAGTTGGAGACTTAACCGTACTCTCTAAATCTGCAAATGATAATATTGCAGAGACGCTTAATCAGTTGAGTAAAAAAGATAAATATATCCAATTGATTCAAGCAGCAAAAACAAAAGCGGATTCGATCAACTTGGCACTTGCCGTCAATCTAAAAGGTGTGTTAAGTCAAGGACTTAGCGACGATGATGTTGAAATCAAAGTAGACAAAACTGTAGTCTTTATCAACCTTTCTGATAAGATGCTTTATACCAGCGGTAGTGCCGTTTTGACTCCAAGAGCAAAAGAGGTATTGGGTAAGATTGCAAAGATTATTGAGTCTCGTCCTGAGTTGGAGGTGATGGTCGAAGGACATACAGATAATGTGCCGATTACAAGTGTGAGTATTAAGGACAACTGGGATTTGAGTGTAAGTCGAGCAACTGCTGTAGTTCGAGTTTTACAAAAAGATTATGGTGTTGCACCGAATCGTTTGGTGGCAGCTGGACGTAGTGAGTTTTTGCCATTGGCGGATAATTCTACTTCTGAAGGTCGTTCAATTAATCGAAGAACCAGAATTATTATTTTACCAAAATTGGATCAATTCTATGATTTGTTAAATCCAGATAATGTACCAGATTAAGTAAAATAAATAATGCTATAATTCAGGTGGTGGTAAGGTACCTCCACCTGAATTAAAAACAATTAGGTTAAATAATTAATTTTAATTAAAATTAATTATTGTAAAAAGTACAGTAAGTTTTTTTAGAAAGTAATTAAAATTTTGTCAGTTTTCTATAAAAGGTGTTGTGAAATAAATAAAAAAATATATTCGGCTATTTTATTTGAAATAATAATATCTGTATTATCTTGCATCTTTATTTTACACAAAAAAACTAAACCTTTTATGAAAACTTTTAAATTACTGTCTCTGTTATTTTGTCTTTCCGTTTTTTCTTTTAACCAATCCAATGCTCAAGTTGATGTTACTGTAAATCCATTAACCCTTCTTTTTGGTGGTTTTAATGGTAGTGCTGACTTTGTACTTTCTGAAAACTTAAGTATTGAAGCTCAGATAGGACTTGCTTTTGGAAAAAGTGACATCGGGCTTAATGATGATGAGTCTAAATATTTTGGACTTCCTGTTACTGTTTTTGGTAAGTATTACTTCAGCCCAGATGATGGTGCAGATAAATTTTATGCAGATGCATTCTTGAAATTTGTAACAAGAAGCTATACAATTGAAGGAGACAATACTTTTAACTATGCAGATTATTCTAATACTCGTTTTGGATTAGGATTTGGTGTAGGTTATAAAATCGTTTCTGATGGCGGTTTTGTATTCGATATTGGATTTGGAGCTGGAAAAGCTTTTGTTGACAAAACTAAATTTGATGCAGATGGAGAAGAAGTAGGTTCTATCGATCTACCTAATCTTATGCTTACAGGTAAGTTAGCAGTTGGTTACCGTTTCGGTGGTAAATAATTGATTCTTATTTTATATTAAAAAAACGCCATTCTGATTTTTCAGGATGGCGTTTTTTTTTGAAATTGAGAATACAACTTATCTCTTCTTCTCTTACCTTTATGGGATAAAAATCAAAATAAGAAATGCCAGAATTACCAGAAGTCAATACCTTTCAGCGATACTTCGATGAAACATCTTTGAAGCAAAAAATAGTAATAGTAAAAGTTCAGGATGACAAAATCATCCGAAATGTAAGTGGTGATGAATTTATTGATTTGCTGACCGGAAGAACTTTTACTGGATCTTATCGAAGAGGGAAATATTTATTTGGAATTTTAGATAATGGTCATCACCTTTTATTGCATTTTGGAATGACTGGAGATTTGGTGTATTATAGCGAAGTAGAAGATCAGCCAAGGCATGAACGTTTCGCTTTTCATTTTGAAAATGGTTACATCTTAGGTTTTGATTGTCCACGGAAATTTGCGAGAATTTCTTACATAGAAAACCTAGAAAATTATATCGAAGAGAAAAAACTTGGAGAAGATGCGCAACGAATTACCGAAGATTATTTTTTAGAAAAAATGAAAAGCAAGAAAGGATCAATCAAAGGTTTTTTACTTAACCAGTCTATCCTTGCCGGAATGGGAAATCTCTATGCCGATGAAGTTTGTTACCAAACTAGAATACATCCAGAATCAGTGAGCAATAAAATTCCTAAAAAGAAGAAACAAGAGCTGTTTCAAAAAATGCAAGAGATCCTTCAATATGCGATCGATCGAAGTGTAAATTATAAGGATTATCCAGAAAATTATTTATTCCAATGGCGAGTAGATGGAACCATCGCACCAGATAAAAAAAGCAAAGTAGAATCCGCTACCATCGCTGGGCGCACCACCTACTTCAGCAAAGGCTGGCAAAAGAAATACACTTAGATACTTCTTACTCTTCACTCCTGAAAAAACGCTTCACCACTTGTTCCGTTGTTTTATTATTAGGCGTAAAAGCAGAATTCTCTCGCCCCCGATAATTTAAATACGTCGGGAATTTCCACCACAAAATCCCATTACACCAATCTGCATTTTGAATCCCTTTAAAAACAACATCATAGCAACGTTCCTGATGTTGCTCATTAAAACTATCATCACCCTCTGCATGAGGATTTTTCCAAGGCGCATTTATACTCCTAAAACCAATTTCTGTAAAAACAATTTTCTTCTGGTATTTTTGCGCAACGGTTTCAATTTTCTTTTTTATTGATTCGAAATTTTGTTTCAATTCCTTATTCGTCGGATTATCTTTTTTACTGAGTGGATAATAACAATTGAGGCCAATAAAATCTAGCTCATTCCAAAAACCAACCTTTTCAAATTCATCGCCCCAATTTGCAGCATAAGTCATTTGGCCATGATAAAGCTTTCTGACTTTTCGAAACATCTTAGTCCATTCCTCCTCATGCGTCAAAGTTGCAATACTAAATTCCACACCCATGCACAGCATATCCATGTCATGAATTTCAGCTAACAAAGCATAATGTCGAATCCATCGATAATAGTAATCAAAAAACAAAGCCCAATCTTTTTCGTTTTTCATATCCAGCGCCCCTGGCCAACTATTTCCAAAAAATACTTGAGGCTTAAGCATGGTCGACATCCCTAGTTTCTTAGCTTCAAAAGCAGAGTGAATGACACCTTGATCATTTTCAGAACCGGCGTTTTGGCTGATCGGAAGATAGGTCGGTGGTTCATCCATTCTTATGTAACTATAAGGAACAATCGCCGTCGCATTAGCACCCAATGTTGCTTGTTTTTCCAAAGCTTGGGTCGCCATACTAGAAAGGTATCCATTGTAAATGCTGTAACCTTCATGAGCGAAATTAAAGCCTTTTAAATAAGTTTTTGACTTAGCGATTTTTTCTTTTTTTGGATAGGAGAGAGGAAGTTTAGATAAATAACCTTGCCAAAGAGGGCCTAAGGTTTCAATCTCTGAAGTATCAGGAATCCAGCTTTTATATTTTTTTAAAAAAACTTCCTTTCCCCATTGGTCAATTAAAAAAGCTACGAGAGAGGCAGACATACAATCGCTTAATAATGGAGATTCTTTTTGAATTAATTCCTCATCAAATAATTCTTTTAATGAAAGGGTGTTATCCGATTCGGCTAAGCGAGCCGACCAATAGTGGAAACCTTCTCTTTGCCATTGCTTCGTAAAATAAATGGCCAAACCGTTTTTTAAAGCTAAAGTTTTGGGAGCACCTAAGAGAAGATGAATAATCAAGTCATGTTCTTGTTGTATGAAATTATCTTGGTATTGTTCATTGATGATCGTATGAACGGAGTTGTCAGTCGTATCAAAATGAGCTTGATTGGTATTGCCTAACATCAGGCCTTTATCCTCTGCCGTTTTGTAGATATGGTAAGTGATTTTTGGTATTCTTTTTTTAGAACCAATAAACTGAATTAAATCTCTACTTGATGTTTCAACCTGAGCTGCGAGCGAAAATTCATTATGCTTGTCAAGGGTGATTGCTTTTTGATGAGCAAGGAATTGAAAATGTTTGCTTTCGAAAATAGTGTCATTGTTTTCAGAATAATCGAAGTAAATTGATTTGTCGACTTTCCATTCTTTATTAAAGTTACCCATGATGATTTTTGAACCATTTCGGTAAATTTCGTAATCCATATTTTGACCAATAATACCACCCTGAGTTTTGTACTTGTTTTCTAAGAAATTAAAAACCGTTTGCGGATCATTACCCGTTAAAAAAAGAAAAGGAAGATCTTGATTTTCAGGATTTGGAAAGTAAGAACAAGATAAGGTCTCTGATTTTGAATAATAAGGAATCTCATCGAAAGATATTCCAGCATCAGAAAAATTAAGTGCTGTATTTTTAGTTAGTCGAGGCAAGAGTTCATTGTCATCTGGAGTACCGACGACAAAAAGAACATTGTTTTTAATATCCTGATCCGTAAGCTCCGAAACAGGTTTAAATTTTACAGCGATCTGCCTCCTCCAATTGTATTGAGGCACTTTGGAAATCTCTGTTAAAAGAGACTCGTATTTTTGCTGCAATGATTTTTTCTGAGCACCATAAACAACAAGGACCTCTCCTTTTTTATAAAAATTTCTTCTGAGTTGTCTTTGGCTAGGAATAGTATTTTCTTCCGTTTGAGTGACATTTAGTTTCGCAGGTTGATTACTTACAGAGCAAGTTGAATTGGAAAAAAGAAATAAGACGAGTAAGAAAAATGCAGCGTATTTCATCATGACTTGCTTGTATCTTTGAAATGAAAAAATGCAAGTTATGAAATAGCTGTTATTAAATGGAAGGATTTGTTTTTCTTAACGATTAAAGAACTGACGATTTTAAACAAATCGTTATTTCACCTAACTTGAGGTATTTTTTTATTTAAAAATAGTCGAATAACTTTCAATAATTCAGAGACCTTAAAAGGTTTAGTAATATAATAATCTGCTTTAGAAGATTTACCCATTGCGATATCTTTTTCCTGAGCATTTGCGGTAAGAAATATAAACGGAATACTGTGTTGGGAAATTTGACTTTTTAAAGCTTCTAAAACTTCATAGCCGTTTTTTTTTGGCATTGTAATATCACACAAAATAAGATCAGGAATCTCTTTTTGAGCTAAGTCAACACCAGTACAACCATTACTTGCTGTGAGAACTTCATAATCTGATAGGATTAAAAGTTCTTCGAGATTTTCGAGGATATCTGCATTGTCTTCAATAACGAGTATTGTACTCATAGCAAAGGGAATTTGGGCGTTATCTAATAGGATATTGCAGCGCTAGCTTTAGCATTAATGCTCGAGAAAAGTAGATGGGATTTATATGATTATTACTAAGATAGAGGATTTTTTTTAAAAATAAAAACAAAAAAGTCACATAATTTTTTAACTAAATTGAGATGAAAGGGCATTGTTACTCGCCCTGTAAATATTGAGGATCACTAAAGGATATGATGATAATTTACCTAAATAAAATACCCCGACTTTCAAGAAAGAAAGCCAGGGCAGATAGTTGATGAGATTAGTTTTTAAAATTATTTAGTGTTTTCAACCACTATTCTCTTTGTCGTCATTTTTAAATTGTCAACTTTGATACTGAGAAAATACAAACCATTTTCTATATCATTCAAATTGAGTCGAATAGGATAATTAGGGATTTGATCAATTTGCTGATCTAATAAAACATGACCGTAAAGGTTATATATACGGATACTAGCACTTTGGCCTGCATGTTTAAAAAGATTTGCATAAACTTCTTGAAGTACCGGATTTGGAAATAATTCGACTTGTACCTCTTGGGATCTCATTTGTGTCACAGCACCATTGAATGAGTTAATAATGTTTATCGTATAATCCTCTACTTCACCAAAAGGAATTATACCACAAGAGGAAGGCACACTTCCACGTTGCATTGAAACCCGCATTCTCGTATCTCCTGAGAAGGCATTTCCTGGAATTGAAATACTGCCAGATATTGTTGCAAAATCTGTCCCGTTTGGTGGAGCAGATAAGACCTCATTCAAAACCATTTCTCCTGAATCATCGAAAGAACCATTTTGATTAAAATCAATCCAAACCCTCCAGTATTCATCATAAGTCGTATAACTAAAATCAGTTTGTAAACTGATCGGATAATCATTATCGGTTTCTACAAATGCAGTCATCGATGTGAAGTCGCTGTATTTCGATTTGCCAGATGCATTATTAAGGTTGGCAAAAGTCACCTTTCCAATCCACTCATGCCAGGGATAATTTCCTTCTGATTCGCAATAGTCCACAGGCCCTCCGTTTTGAATCTGAATCGGATATGGATCGGATTGGTTATTCGTCAAATCTGTTTCACAAGTAGTACCGACCAAAACAAATAGGTAGTAATCTCCGTCGCTAATACTAGTTGGTATTGTCGTGGCTAAATTTACATTTGCAGAACCTCCTTCAAAAAACGGGGCATTACTAAACTGATCATAATCAATAGTAGTCGATCCGATATTTAAATCATTATTGATATTCAAATCTTCATCTTCTGAAAGGAAGACCTGAACAGGGAGATCGTCTGATAATTCCAAGAGTGGAAAGGGTAATAAATTGGTAATCGTTGAATTTATAGTAAAAGTATTTCCTGACGTGGCCATTGCAGGAATACCATCTACTTGAGACACAGTAAAATCGGCTGCATTGAGTTGAACACTGGAAATAACAATATTATTGTTTTCATATAATTCGGGAACCTCATTATCTGAATCTAATTGAGTAATCGCATAATATATGCCGGGGTCTAATGAAGTCGGAACCAGATTGGTAACAGTATATCCTGTTGCATCTTGATTGGGCCCCAGGCCGGAGAATTGAAACTCCTGCCATAATACATCATTAGGACTGATTTGGTCATCTTTTGAAAAGGTGATTTTTAGTTTAAAAGGGCCGCTGGCTACCGTACCAAAATTTACGATTGTTCCACCGAAGAAACCGAAATCGGCTCCAATTTCAGAATAGCAAAGGTTTGGTCCACTAGATTGAATAACTTCATAATTTGGAATGCTCAATTCTGCTAAAGGATCGACATCAAGAATAGTAACCGTATAATCTTCTACTTCTCCAAATGGTATCACATCGCATGGTGAAGGACTACTTCCTCTTTGCATAGACACCCGCATTCTGGTATTTCCAGCAAGAGCATTCGAAGGGATTGAAATGTTCCCGGTGATGGAAGCAGTGGCAGTTCCATTTGGCGGACTGTTTAAAATCTGGTCCAGAACCATTTCTCCAGGATCAGAAAAAGAACCGTTTTGATTAAAGTCAATCCAGACTTTCCAGTATTCATCATAAGTCGTATAACTAAAGCTAGTCTCCAAAACAATAGGATAGTTACTACCACCTTGTAAATGGGTACTTAGGTTGGTGAAATCGCTATACTTAGATTTTTCAGATGAATGATTAAGGGTGTTGACTTGTACCTGACTAATCCACTCATGCCAAGGGAAGTCTCCGTAGGATTCACAATAATCTTGTTCCACACAATGGGATAAAATATCCTGAGGATTGCTACAACCAGCAGGGTTATTGAAAATATTTATATCACCACCAATTCCATTATTGTCGAGGAGTTCGTAAATTCCACAACAATCATTCAGAACTGGATTTCCAAAAATCCAGATATTATTACCAATGGAATTTATTTCCGAAAGGCCATCAAGATTGATTAGTGCATTATTGTTTTCAATTCTTACAGTCGCTCCGATGTTTTGTAAAAGTGGAAAAGGCTCAAATGAGGGCAGTGAAGGATTGAGTCGAATAGATAAATCATCAGAGCCAATAGAATTCAGATTAGAAAAACCATTTATGTCCGTCAATACGGCATTGCTTTCTATCCATAAACCAGAACCAGTCGTTGTTAAAGAGGAAATACCAGTGATGGTTTGTAAGGCCTCATTATTATTAATCGCGAAAGTTTCTCCAACCGAGATCAGACCAGATAAGCCAGTGACATCTTCAAGAGATGCATTGTCGTCAATGAATAAATCATTACCGACACTCGTAAGCTGTTGAAGGTCGTTTATCTGTAATAGTGCATCATTATTCCGAATTACCAAAGTACCTGAAACGGAATGAAGCGAAAATAATCCTCCTAAAGAAGTCAAACTTGCATTGTTTTCAATAAAGAACCAAGCTCCAACAGAAGCAAGCGAATTTAAACCCAGCAAATTAGAAAGATTTGGATTGTTTTCAATGATTACATAACCACCTACACTAGTGATTTGATACAATGGTGACAGATCAGTAATATCGCTGGAGGAGCTGTTTCCAATATATAGATTACCTTCAATCTCTGTACAAATTCCGATGGCATCCACTTCAGCTTGAGAAGTTAGAATGATATCTCCAGCACAGAAACTCGATACTTCTATAGCCAGCATATCGACATTATTATTTTCATTGGATTCATCAATAATAAAATCAGCGTCAATGACATAAAACAAATAATAATCGCCCGGAGACAAGAAGGCCGGAGCAGTCACTTCTATCGCAACCTCAGGAATACCCCCTGGACCCGAAACCACATCAGTGATCATTCTTTCACCTACTAGATAATCAAATTCTGATAGTTCATCATCTGTCGATAAGAATACCGCAACTCTAAAGTCCTCAGGTGTTGGGCCTGTTCCAATATTAAAAAGGTCAAAAAAAGTGACTACTGTTCCGCCTGGAGGAAATGGCTGGAAATTTGAAAAAGCGGTTATAGCCAAATCAGGAAAAGCATAACCATCTTCATATATCGTTACCTTAGCTTCGTCATCTTCGTCCACTACCTGATCCGTATCATTACCTGGAGTCGCATCAATATCATAACCTGTTTCAACCTGAGCAAAATTGATAATTGGTACGTCTATATTATTGACAGTAGCTATGAGATTTAATGTCGCTTCGGTGATAAGACTGGAAGTAGGATAGGTCATCTCTGCCACAAATCCAATATCCCAAAGACCAGATATAGGATCATAAGTTCCACGGGATGCGAAGGAAGAAACATAGGTAAGTCCTGAAGGTAATAAGTATTCCACGCTTACATTATTGGAAGGGTAGGAGCCATTGTTTTCCATGGTGATGGAGAAAGTAATCTGGTCTCCTACCTGAGCAGTCGGCTGGCTGGCTGTTGCAAAAAGTTCGAGGTCAGCTGGAGGACCGCCGCCACCTAATGAAAACAAAACTGCTTCATCATCTTCGTCCGGAGTGAAAGGAGCGACAGGTTTATTTCCTGGAGAAGAGTCAGGATCTGACTGATCGGAGGCTTGAATTTGTGCATAGGTGTATGCAGAGTTATATTGATCCACGAATTGTAAATCAATTATTAATGTTGCTGAAGATCCTGGATTTATAGTTCCGACAACCCAGTTTTCATCTGAGAAGTTATAGTCAAAAGGTTCAAGGGTAGTCGTTCCCTGAGATGGATCTACACCAGTGACTACGATGCTGTTAAGACTGCTTATCAATCGGACTGATACGCCAGTTGCATTAGACGGGCCGTCATTATGTACAACAACAGTCATTTCGCCTCCGTCAAAATAATCACCTGCTTCATCATTTAATAATTCGATACGGAGATCAGTCGTATCACCGGAATTTTGCGGATAGATGGTGACTAATGCTTCGTCATCTTCGTCGGGTGTTTGATCGGTGTCATTACCAGGATTGGAATCAGGATCTGTTTGGTCAACTGTTTGTACTTGAGCAAAAGCGACTTTAGGACCATCTTCATCGAGGGTGAAAAGAGTGAGGAAAAGTAGAACCGTTTGGCCTACCTCTAAATCTCCAATTTCCCAGGTTTGGTAAAAAAGATTGTATTCACCTTGAGTGGCATTACTATTAGAATATACCATACCTGTTGGCAATGGAAAGCTGACACTAACATTGCTTGCGACCGCAGGGCCGAGGTTTTGAACGACAACTTCATAGGTTACATTTTCATAAATATTATAGTTGGTATTATTGGTTGCTAAGGTCAGCGTGAGGTCTGCAATTTGGAAATCACCTGGTTCAGAGTGTAAGGTAATATTGTGATTGTTTGTAAGCGTTTCTCCATTTGATTGGAAGGGTATAGTGATTCCTAGACAACAGAAAAATAAGAATGAAATTACTTTTTGAAAGGAATAAATAGTAGAATCATTGCTACTACCTGAGGAGGTAAGTTTTAGTGTCATGATTTCAGATTTTAGAAAAGTGGTTAAATTTGTAGTAGATAAATTAATTGTTCTAGAATGGTTGATCGTTATACTAAACGAAATAGTACGGAGTCTGTCAGGAATTAATTTTTAAACAAATCTGACTTTTGTAAGCCCGAACTATTTCGCCACTAAAAATATAATTTCAAAAGATATTGTGGTGTGATAATAGTCAAGCTATAAATTGAGATTGATCAAAGGAAGTAAAAAGAGAAGAGCTTATTTTGTATTGCAAAATAACATTATGTTTGAAAACCGAATTGATGCTGGAAAACAGCTTGCTAAAAAATTAGAATCCTATAAAAATACTGAAGGTGTGGTCATCGCTATTCCACGAGGAGGGGTGCCCATAGGGAAAATAGTTGCAGATTATTTAGGTTTCCCTTTAGAGATTGTTTTATCTAAAAAAATCAGTCATCCACTTCAAAAAGAGTATGCTATTGGTGCAGTAAGTTTGGAAAGTCGAGTATTGGATGGTTCTATTGATGTTCCTGATTTTTATATCGAAAACGAAACGAAACGTCTACGTGAATTACTCCGAGAGCGATTTCATTGGTATTATGAAGACAAAGCTCATATTCCTCTGACGGATAAAAATGTGATCATTGTAGATGATGGAATAGCAACGGGTTATACGATGCTTTCGACATTAGAATTGATCCAAGAGCAGCAACCAAAGAAGATTGTGATTGCCACTCCTGTTTGTTCTCGAAGTTCTGTCGAAATGTTGAGGGCGTCTTCAATACCTGACGAAATAATTAGCCTTCGGATACCAAGAGACTTTCGTTCGGTTGGACGTTATTACGAAAATTTTCAACAGGTCACGGATGAAGAAGTCAAGAGATTGCTCACTCAAGCTTCATCCTTAAGTATGGATTGAATTTTTGGTAGTGTCTCTTCAAATGTTGATGCTCTGAAAAACCTCGGGGGTTGCTCAAAGTAATTCCGAAACTAAAATTCAATAAATGGCTTGTTTTTAAACCCCGGAGGTTCTATCCATCTTATCAATACATTGAATTAGCACTTCCGAATTTTCTACAGTTTTGTTAAAGAAAGTTAAAAAAAGATCTGAAAATCAAAATAATATAACCATGAAAAATGTAATGTTTTTCGTCATAGTATCTTTGCTCTTTCCGTTTACTGGACACACTCAATTTAAAGTCGGAATAAGAGCGGGTCTTTCTACTTCTAATTTGCAAAAAGAAACCATAGAAGAGAGCAGTTTGAAAATAGCCATAAAAGAAGCGAAGTATGGTTTTCATTTTGGCTTTTTTAGTAGAGTAACTTTTTCTGAAAAAGTTTATTTACAGCCAGAGGTATTATTTAATTCTAACAGAGTTGATTTTGATATAGATGACTCAGGAAATGGTTTGGTCAACAAAGTGTTAAATGAAAAATATCAATACCTTGATATTCCGCTGATGGCAGGTTATAAAATAGGAGCCTTACGCTTAGAAGTTGGCCCGGTTGGTCATGCTTATTTAAAGAATAAGTCAGAGTTGTTTGCTATAAAAGAGTATTCGCAAAACTTTAAAGATTTTACTCTAGGTTATCAAGCTGGAATTGGTTTGGATATTTTTAATCTTTTAGTAGATGTTCGATACGAAGGCAATTTCAATGATTTTGGGGAGCATATGAATGTTGGAGAAAAGCAAATTGATTTTTCTCAGAGCCCAAGTAGGTGGTTGATGACAATAGGGTACTGTTTTTAAATGAAAAAAATCTTGTATAAATAAGGTTTAATAACCAAAATAAAGAATTATGGAAAATCAAGAAATGTATCAAAAAGCTAAAAAAAGAGCAAAAGCCAAAATGGGTTTTTATATTCACCTTTCCGTTTTTATAGCTGTGAATATTTTACTCTTGATGGTCAACTTAAATAGTAATCCGGAATTTTTTTGGGTCAAATATCCATTTATGGGTTGGGGGATTGGTTTGTTGTTTCATGCTTTGACTGTATTCCTGTTTACTGGAAAACCTAAGCTCCTTGACCGAATGATTGATAAAGAGTTGAAGAAGGATAACTGATCTGTTCTACTTGGCAAAGTCAGGTAATGTGCATAAGATATGAAGGGAGGTTTTCTTTCGGACTAACAATTGTTTTTTGATCTATATCAAGGCAAAAGTTTATTGCCATATCTGTTCTTGTTCCTGTTGTGCTTAAAATTAAAGGATAACCATCATCGAGACTATAAAAATATGGGACGACCATCTAAAATAAAATGGATGCGGATGAAGGTAAAGGCTTGCTCTGTTTTATAAAAAGCTTTGGGGTGAAAATGAAGAGGAGCTAATGATGTTGTTTTTAGTCTACTAAACACACAAACGGGAATCCTTAATAAAAAGAATTCCCGTTCCAGTTTATAGCATTTAAAAACACTAAAACATGCCAAGTTACAGTTATTGAGACTTCATCCATTCATAATAATTTCGAAGAAAATATTAGCCTGGAATCTGATTAAAGTAACAATTGCACCTTCCCGATTTCGCTTCCGAGGAAGAAAAAATTTCCGGGTTATTGTCAATTTATTCTGGTCGTCATTCCGACCTGTCTTTTATCTCTCACTTGATAATTCAAATATACGTCGAGTTTCAGCTTTGTCAAATGATGCTCGTCAATTGGTGAATTGTTATTGATCAATTGATTTATTTTATATGTATGTAGAAGATAGAAAATAAGAATTGCTAAATTCAAAATGCTCAGGAATCACAATTTGTTTAGAGGCAAAAGTAGTTGCCATAGTAAAAATGCTAAAGGCTTAATCTATTGTTTGTTTCAAACAATCAATTTGTTGAATGGGGTTTAAGTTTTATTTCATCAATATGTTTTGATGCTTGTACAGGTACCACATTCCCCATAAACCATAGCTGGCAATCAAGGGTAAGATAATATAGAACGAAAGATATTTGCCAGGGGGTAAGGTAATGGCTTCTTGTTCTATAATAATAGCAAAAAGATGAACCAATGGCCAGTAAACAGAGATGGCTAAACTGCCAAAAAATGCATGAAACCCCCAGCGTTTTCTTTTTAATAATCCAACTACTCCGGCGATAATTAAAGGGATGTAAATCACCGTATCTCCAAAAGCAAAACCTTTAGCAAAAGCAATTCCAACAAGTGTAATTTCTTCAACAGATTCTTGCAATCCTATGGATACCAAAAAATCGTAATTGATTAGTGCAAAACTCTGACCGACCAATAAAAAGATCAATAATATTATACTAAAGATTATGAGTATTCTAAATCCGATATAACTTTTTGTATTCATATTTAATGTCACTTTTCTATGGCTTAAGTAAGAAGTCCAAAAATCCTAGCTAGAAGTTAACATCTTATTATTGGCTGACTCCTCAGATATTAAACCTGTTTTTTTAACTAACTGATCCCATAATCGCTTTCCTGCTATCTCATCATTCATTGCTTGTTCAGGTTTTTTGACAAGCTTATCTAACTTAAATAAAGCCCCATTGATTGCATGACGATTTTCATGAGAAAGCATGTGATTTGCAATAGGTTCACCTGCGAACGCTGGATGTTTTGCAAACAATAGTGTCATGATCCTCCAGAAGAATCCCCTTAATCCAGATGGCCATCTATCTTTTAAACTTGGGTCTGTTTTATCTATGACGTATGTAGGGTCAAAAGCTACAGAGGATATTTTTCCTGCATATCGTCGAGCCAACTCTCCAGCAATTATTCGGTTAAACACCTTAGTCCGATTGAATGCAGTCATTGCTTTATGGTTGTTGATACTTTCAAGATTGTCCCAGTCTATTTCTTTTTTAAATCGTGCGATGACATGCAGAATAATTCCTTCTGATTGTTCTAGTCTATTGATTAACAATTGGGTGAACAGAAATGGTCCCATTACATTCGTAGCAAACATCCGCTCATGACCACTCGGCAAAATATTTGGACCATTTTGAATAAAGGCACCTACAGATAATACAAGGCCATTGATGGTTGGGAATCGATTTAAAGCTTCTTTCGCTGCGAGTTTCACTGATTCCATATCCGAGAAGTCGATTGCTAAGGTGGCGATGTCCCTGTCTTTATAATCAATTCCTGTTTCTTTTAAAATATTAAAGATAGATCCAGCTGTCATTTTTAATTTCCCCGGATTACGTCCAAGTAATACAATTCTAGTACCTCGTTTTGCTAAAGCAATCGCAGCAGCTTTTCCGATATTTCCGGTTGCTCCAGCAATGATGATAGTCTGCTTATTTTTCATTATTTGATTTTAAGATTTTTTAATATTGCTTCAGATTCACCAACCTTGGCGAAAAATACCATATAATTATGTCCAGCTTCTTTAGCACATTTTGGGCAATAAGCATAATGCACATAGAATTCTTCAGCCTGTTTATTCTGCTCCTTTAAATAGGTGTCCATTTGTTTTATGAAATTTGGAATATCTCTATGATCACCTTTAAAAGTTTTGCTTATAAATGCTCCCGAAAGAGTAGTGTTCTTTGCTTCAGGTACTAGACCTTTTACGGATAAATACATTTCTGTTTTAAATGGATGAGGGTCTGTGAAAAGCAATAGAATATTTTCTTTGTCATTCATCGTTTGATGAGCATCTTCTGCCATTTTCATCATCTTCGTTACCTTTTTTGCAATCATTGGAGGAAAAGGAATATGAAAAAGAGTAGGGATGGAGGCGATTAAAAATTTCTTTTTATTCCAATTGAATGTTTTATTATCCCATTTTTCAGAATGAAATACTGGACAACATTCTGAGGTGGTTTTGGTGCTTGTAGTATTCATGATTTTTTTTATTGGAACTGAATTATTGGAAGTCTATTTTTAAAAGTAATCTATTTGAGGCTTAGTTAAATTGATTTTTGATATGCTGATTATTGATTGCAATCAATGAAGGAGAGGCTTTTTTTTATTTAAATAAGATTTTTTTAGCTTCCATTCCCTTTAATTAAAAGCCAAATACCAATGATCAATTCGAAAAATATACTTGGTATAGTCAGGATTAACATATTGTATGTTGGAAGCAAAATACTTGTGATTGCAAAAATGAAAACAAGGGCATAGGAAATGATTCCTAAGCCTGCTAAAAGCTTTGGAATATATCCGGACTTGAAAAATAAATAAGATAACACGACTAAGTTCAATCCAAGAAATACCATTGGTATAGTATAGAGGGTATCATGCTTGTTGAAAAAAATATGTAGTTCTTTTGAAGAATTTATTGTCAAATCGCTTGCTTGATCTAAAAATTGCAAAGCAATAAAACTGAGCAATGCGATAGTGGCCGAAAGGGCCGCTTCAGCGAGTTTCAAAGAAAACCCAAGTAGCGCGAGATATTTGTTTATCGGTTGGAGTGTTTTGAAAAGCGCTAAAGCTAAAAATATTGTAGCAACAGATAGAATCAACTCATTGATGATACCTATTCGAAGTAACCAGGTTTTAGTAATGATATTCTTAACCGTATTTAAGGGGCATTTTCGGTGTCAATAATATTGGAGAATGCAAGGGGATTAAGCACAATAGCGGTTAAAATAAAAAGGAATAGGAAACCGGCGAACCTTGCTGCTTTATATTGTGATAGATTTGGGACTAGGTTTTTTCATATAGTTGAATTTATAAAACCTGATTTCAGTTTACATAACAAGACCTTTTTTAACAGATTTATCAATGATCACGGATGGATTGAATCCCTTGATAAGCAACCAGATGCCTAGCGCTATTTCATTTAAACCCATAAGGCTACCGGTTATAATATTTCCTAATTCTCTTCCAAGTCCAAGGCCGAAAGATTCTAACACAACTTGATCGATTAAAAGAAATGAAGCAGCTAAAAATCCCCAGACGGAAAGGAATTTGGGAACTAGTTTTGTCTGATACAAATAGTAATAGAAAATCAAAGCAGCAAGAGGATGAAAAAACGAAAGTATGAAAAGACTCCAGTATTGTCGGATTTCGATTAGTAGAATACCAAAGATCTGAAAATAGGAATTATCCGGAACCCCTCCTTCGGTATATTGTTGGCTCAATGTGATTAGGATTAGTGGACAAATTAGCGCAACAAGAAGCATGATGCATTCAAAAACCCTGAATCCAACATAGGCAATGGCCATGTTTTCTTCATACTTTTTTAAGATTGGAAAAATCAAAAAAGTAATACCCATTACTCCAGCTATTTCGATTAATTCGGAGAGTACTCCAATGGTTATTTTAGTTTGGTTTTGAGGAATTAGAATCAGATAATCTGGAGAATCTAGAATGGGGTCTATCAAGGCAAACCCTATGTACCACAATAGCATTACAATTAGAAAAAAGGCGCCGATAATCTTTCCTGTGTTTTTAATTGAATTCATTTTTATGGATGTGATGAACTATATTTTTGAGAAGCTCTGTTTTGGAGATAAGATTATTAAGTTATGGGAAAGGAATTGGAGTTGAATTGATAAAACTCAAAGCCTCGATTGATTTACTTCATAGTCTGAATTGGTAATTTTTTAAAACTTTAAGTAAAATAATAATACGATGAAAAATATAATTAAAGAACAAATTTGGCAACGAGTGATTCAAACATTTACGGCAACTATTCCTGCCTCTGGAGAACGGGTAATTTCTCAGAATGAGTTAGTAGTTTTTAATCAAAGAATGGTCGGTTTCTTACCAAGGATTAAAGAATTTTTTAGTTGGCAATTATCGAAGTTGGAGAAAAATAATATTATTCCTGGAGGGAAATATAAAGCAGAAGACTTAGTCGATGATTTGTACATTATGGCTTATGATCACAATCAAAAAGTAAAAGGAGATGTACATCTTTTTAACTGGCTTTTTGCTAAGGCGAAAGAATTGATTGAAGATACCATCATAGAAGTTGATTTTGATAATACCTTTTTTAAAAATATTGACAATTATACAAAAGTAGAACGAGACGAAATGGAAGAGCGATTTAGTGTTGATGGTGATGGCGATTTAGTGATGGAAGAAGAATTGGATGATCTTTCTTATCGTAAAAATGACTATGTTTTAGAAAGTGCTTTTATTCAAAGCACTAATTACGAAGCTTAAACCTAATTGCTTTTTGCAAGATAAGTTAATAGTTTTTCCAGTGTCGTAATTTCGCCATATTCCGCTTCCGGTATTTCGATACCAAATACCTCGTCGATCTTGACCACCATCCTTAAGAAATCCATGGAATCTATTTCGAATTCGTAGGTAATTTCATTTTGAGGATCGACGGTATCCGGATCAATTTCAGGAGCAATTTTATTCAGGATTTTCAGAATCTCCGTTTTTATAAATTCAGGGTCAGACGTATTCATAATTGATGAGGATTTTGTAATAATTGATTTAATTTTTCTAAAAAACGAGAGCCGATTATTCCATCTGTAGCTCGATGATCAGCAGCTAGCGTAACACTCAAAACAGGACGAATACCTAAGAGACCATTTATGGCCCAGGGCTTTTCAATAATCTTTCCAAAACCAATCAATGCAACTTGCGGAGGATAGATGATTCCGAATACTTTTTCTGCCCCTCTTTCTCCGACATTGGTAATCGTAACCGTACCTGTCGTCAATTCAGAACTTCGCAATTTTGCAGTACGTGCCCTTTGGATAATATCTGATAATTCTTCCATTAAAACATCCAGTGTTTTTTGGTTCGCTTTCTGAATTGCAGGAATGACCAGTCCTCCTTGTCTAAGCGAAATGGTAAATCCGATATTAATATTTTCTTTTTGTTGGAGTCCTTCATTTGTCCAATAGGCATTTAGGTTTGGAACTTCAGCAAGTGCAAGTGCTGTCGCTTTGATTAAAAGCGCTGCAGGAAGGACACGGTCACTAATGGAGCGTTTGCTATTTTCTTTCCTTAGCCAATCCAATGCTATTTTCATATCAATAGAAGTCTCCAAATAATAATGAGGAATTTCTCGATTTGATTTACTCATAGCTGCTGCTATAGCAGAGCGCATTTTATTTTTCTTTGACTCCTGCGGTTCTTTAACTTGAATGACTGGTTTGAGATTCTTACTTTTGTTTTTTATAAAGCTTTCGATATCCACTTTATGAATAACTCCAGATTCATTACTGCTTTTTATTTGCTGTAAATCGATCCCGAGATTCTGAGCCATTTTTCTAGCAAGCGGGGAAGCTCTTGGTCTGTTTTTTTCATTGATACTTGTCATAGGAAGGACGACTTCCGGAGGAGTAGGTTTTCGAATCGGATCTTTCACTGGAGTGATCTCTGGTGGACTTGGCTCGCGTATCGGATCAGGAGCTGGCGACGGTATTTCAACCGGAGGAATAGTCGGTGGTGGATCGCTTACCGGAGGAATTTCTACCGGAGGAATTTCTTTTGGAGGCTGCTCATCGGGGGCTTCTTTCGGACTGCTTGAGATATCTGTTTTGATATAAGCTAATACTGTTCCTACTGGGAGTTTTTGCCCCGGTTGGGCGATGATTTTTTCGACGACACCATCTTCAAAAACTTCCACATCTATGTCTCCTTTTACAGTTTCGATTTCAGCGATGATATCTCCATTTTGAACCGAGTCTCCTTCTTTGACTTTCCATTCTATCAGAATAGCATCTTCCATATCAGCACCTAGGCTGGGCATTTTATACTCGCTCATGTTGTAATATATTTTTGCATTGTTTAACAATTGTTTCTATTTGAGGGACTGAAGCATGTTCCAAATGTTTAGCATAAGGCATCGGTACTTCTTCTCCACAAAGTCGACTCACTGGAGTGTCCAGATCATAGAACGCATTTTCGTTGATTCGGGCGCTAATTTCTGCAGAGATACCACCGCTACGCCAGCCTTCATCTACGATCAATACACGATGTGTTTTTTTGACAGATTGAATAATAGTCTCGGTGTCGAGTGGTCTTAAAATCCGTAGATCGATCACCTCCACATCAATGCCTTCATTTTTTAAAATCTCTGCGGCTTCCAAAGATTTAGAGAGTCCGATTCCGTAAGTTATGATGCTCAGGTCTTTGCCGTTTCTGACGACGCTGGCTTTGTCAATATTAACTTTGTTTACTTCAGTAGAAATACTTCCTTTTTTATTGTATAAAGTAGAATTTTCAAAAATCAAAACAGGGTCAGGATCTTCAAGTGCTGCAGCCAGCATCCATCGTGCATCTTCCAAAGTCGCAGGAGTTAATACTTTTAATCCTGGAATATGAGCATACCAACCTTCCAGACTATGGGAGTGTTGAGCTGCTAATTGCTTGCCTCCTCCAGTCGCCATTCGGATGACCACTGGAACATTAAACAAGCCTCCGGACATGTGCAGTAGAGTCGCCGCATTATTCATGATTTGATCCAAAGCGAGCAGACTAAAATTGACGGTCATGACTTCGACGATGGGTTTCATACCTGCTAAAGCGGCACCAATTCCAATACCTACAAATGCGGATTCGGATAGGGGAGTATCTCTGATTCTTTCCGGGCCAAATTCCTCGAGTAATCCCATGCTGACTGCAAAGCAACCACCATAGTTTCCTACATCTTCGCCCATTAAAAAAACACGTTCATCATTTTGCATCGCTTCTCGGATTGCCATTCGGATGGCTTCTCGATAAGTGGTTTCGATGGTGTCTTGTTGTACTTCAAGCATGCTACTATTTTTAGTTGGTATTTGTTAATCCTTCAGAAAAAATCACTTCTTGATCGAATCGTTGAAGGAGTGATTGTACTGTTTTTGTAATATTTTCTTCAGCCTTAGCATTGGACAATTTATCAGAGATTTTTCTTGCTGCTGCACCATGCCAGATGACCTTATTGTCATCTTGATTGATGAGATCAATAATCAAAGTGCCTTCCTCATATTCGATGACATTTTCCCAAAGTGGAAGACCTGCTTGGTTATAATAGCCTCGGTATTTAATCTCTTTTTCCTGAACTAGTTTTTCTTTTACAAAATAAGAAACGAGCAGATCAGGTTCCGAGCTTAATTTATAATCAAGCATCATCATGTTTTGTGTAATAGCACTTTCAATATACTGTTGGTGAATAGGATTTACACCATAAGAGAAATCGTCCTCTTGTTTTAATAATTGATAAGTTTTAGAAATATCGAGACTACTTCCTTTTTTATATTCGCTGGTGATTGTTGAAGTAGTTGAACAAGTAGAAAGGCCTAGGATTATTAATGAAGCTAAAATTATTTTATATATTTTCATGATAAAATTTTTAAAATGGATTAAGATTTTCGATAGTGTTTTTATGTGTTAATAAGGTGGATAAAATCTGCATTGCAGATTGTTCAAAATAATGTATTTCAGATTTGTTTTATGAAGCCATTTTTATAAAAATATTTTCATTAAATTATTTCCTGATACTAAGGGCAAAACTCGAATAGGCCTTTTACTTTTTAGAAAAAATCAGTTCAAGATCCGTTAAGAATTATAAATTGTTTGAGCCATCACAATACTAAGAACTATTTCAGGAACTAATATAATCACTGATTCATTTGTGAAAAAAGAACTCATAGCCGAGTTTTTAGAATTTAGAATTTAGGATTTTGAACTGATTTTTGCGTTTAAAAAAGTATACAGCCTTGATTTTTTTGGTTCTTTTTGTATCAGAAAAAAAGAATCGAAGAAAAAAGTGGCTTCGTTTTATATGCCTCTTTTGGATACCCCTACCTATGAGTAAGCTTCTCAGAGCATCAACACTTTTAGTTATACGACCAGGTTTTCTAAGTTGAGTACACAAATTTTTTCAAATCCTCAAGTGGTTCTAAATTTCCGTCTTCTGCAAATTGTACCGCATGTTCTATCTCCTTTCTTACTCGGGTTTCAATATTAGAAAGCGTATCATCGTCGAGTAATTGTGCTGCTTTTAATCGTTCGGTAAAAGTGACAATAGGCCCTTTCTCTTTCCATTCTTCCACTTCAGATTTTTGGCGATATAGTTGAGCATCGAACATAGAGTGAGCTTTAAAACGGTACGTTTTTGCTTCGAGTAAATAAGGCCCTTTCCCGGATTTGATATAATCCACTGCTGCTTTGGCAGCTTTTTGTACAGCAAGTACATCCATGCCGTCTACCGGACTAGAGGCTACTTTATAACTAGCTGCTTTTTTATAAATATCCATTTCAGATTCGGATATCTCCAAAGCAGTTCCCATCGCGTATAAATTGTTTTCACAAACAAATAAAACAGGCAATTGCCACAAAGCGGCAAGGTTCATGGATTCATGAAACTCTCCTTCTGCTACTGCTCCTTCTCCAAAAAAACAAACGGCAATGTGATTCTTTCCTTGCATTTTATTGGCCAATGCCATTCCAACAGCTAAAGGAAGATGCCCACCAACGATCGCGTTTCCACCATAGAATTTTAAAGCTTTGTCAAATAAATGCATAGAGCCTCCTCTGCCTCGGCTACAGCCTTCTACTTTGCCATACATCTCTGCCATGATAGATTCGGCAGACATTCCACGAGCAAGTGCATGACCGTGTTCGCGATAGGTAGCAAGTACTGCATCGTCTTTGCTTAGGGCATCCATAACCCCGACAGCCACGGCTTCTTCTCCAATATATAAATGCAGAAAACCTCTGATTTTTTGCTCCGTATATAAAGCAGCCGAACGTTCTTCAAAGCGCCGGATCAAAATCATTTGGTATAATAAATCCAGTGCCTTTTCTTTTTCTGGCAATTGAATTTTTAAATCTTTACTTGTAGTATCCATAAGGGGTATTTATTTTTCTAAAGTAGATGTATCACCTTCCGGTAATCCCAATTCACGAGCTTTTAATAAACGACGCATGATTTTTCCGCTTTTTGTTTTTGGTAGATTTGCTATACAATCGATGACTTTCGGAGCTACCGCAGCGCCTAATTTTTTTCTGCAAAAACCAATGAGCTCTAATCTTAATTTTTCATCCCAGATATAATTTTTGTTAAGTGAAACAAAGGCTTTGACGATCTCTCCAGCTACTTCGTCAGGGATACCGATGACAGCTGCTTCTGCAACTGCTTCATGTTCCATTAAAGCGGATTCTACTTCGAATGGACCGACCATATGGCCAGAAGTTTTGATGATATCTTTGCTCCTGCCAACAAACCAATAGTATCCGTCTTGGTCTACCTTTGCGAGATCTCCCGTCAAATACCAATCACCATAAAAACATTTTTTATAGCGCTCTTCTTCTTCCAGATAAGCGACAAACATAGAAGGCCATCCTACTTTTAATGCTAGTTCGCCAACGGTATCTGGCGTATCGATTTCTTGCCATTCTTCTTTATTATTTTTTAAAATAACTACCTCGATTCCTGGTAGAGGCAAGCCCATAGATCCTGGTCTAATCTCAACAGAAGGAAAATTACTAATCATGATACCACCGGTTTCTGTCTGCCACCAATTGTCATGAATAGGCATGCCCAAAGCATCCTGAGCCCAAAGAATAGCTTCAGGATTTAAAGGTTCGCCAACACTATGAATGAGCCGAAGGGCGCTGAGGTCAAAAACATCTTTAGGTTTTATTTCAAGCCGCATCAATCTTCGGATGGCAGTAGGTGCGGTATACCAGATGTTGATCTTTTCTCGCTGCAAAATTTCGAACCATTGAATGGCATCAAACTCCGCTTCAGCGACAATATTCGTTACTCCATGAAGTAGTGGAGAAATGATTCCATAGGAAGTTCCAGTGACCCAACCCGGATCAGCGGTACACCAAAAGATATCTCCTTCTTGAAAATCAAGAACGTATTTCCCAGTCATATAATGAGTCAAAACTGCATTGTGAATATGTACTGCTCCTTTGGGCATTCCTGTGGTACCACTTGTGAAATGTAATAAAGCGGGATCATTTGGATCTGTTGGTGGGATTTCAAAATCATGCGAAGCCTCTTCCATTAATGCAGAAAGAGAAAGTACTTTTTCGTTCAGGTCTTTTTCAGCATCTGTCAATAAAACATACCTTAAAGAAGGTAGTTGCTCCAAGATGTTGTTTATTTTCCTTTGATATAATTTGGTGGTGGTGACCAAGACCGTAGCCTTGCCTTTTCCCATTCTTTGTAAGATGGGTTCTGGTCCAAAAGCAGAGAAAAGTGGGCAAAAAATACTCGTATTTTTTAGAGTACCTAAAGCTGTGAAATACAATTCGGGAATACGTCCCATCATAGAAAACACAGCTTCTCCTTTTTTTATTTTCAATTGTTGAAGGACGTTGGCAAAGCGATTGGTTTGTGCTTTTAACTCCTGATAAGTGATATCCTGGGTTTCCCCTTTTTTACTGATCCAACGGATAGCGGTATGATGGGCAAGATCAGCATTAGCATGACGATCCACGGCTTCATAAGCAATGTTGATTCCTTTTCCTTTTGGCAAACCTGCCAATGCTGATTTTACAGATTTCCAACTAAAGTTTTTACTGACGGTTTGGTAATCATATAAGTTGGGTTTGATTTTCCAACTGTCAGTTCCTTTTTTTAAAGTAGGGGGGAGAGCCATATTGATTGTTTTATTACTTTACTCAATTTAGTTAGTATGAGGCATAAAAAAACTCATATTTATCAATGCGGTTGTTGACTTTTATCAATGAATGTTTTGGATAGAAAAATCAAAGTAAGGTGATACTATTGATTCGGAATGGTGGATTTGTGATTTTGAAAAGCATAATAAAAATCACAATAGCAATTGATGTTAATCAATAAAGATTTCATGTAGTTGATATAATTTACACTTGTCTTTCAATTTAAAAAAAAATATTAATTATGAAAAAAAAAATATTTTCAATAATGCTTTTGACCTCCCTGCTTTTTTTTAATTCTTGTGGGGTCAATAATGCATTAGTAGCCAATCTAAATCAAAATTCTACTCAGGTTCATCTTACTACAAATAATTATAAAACAGTGGAAAGAATCACTGGAAGTGCTGAGGTAGATTATGTACTGTTTTTTGGAGGCAAAAATCGGAAACAATTATATGAAAATGCTTATGCTGATATGGTGAATAATGCAAATCTCATGGCTGATTCAAAAGCACTAATCAATATTGTTACTGAAGAACATATAGGTGGTGTTCCTCCTTTTTATTATACCAGAACGATTACAGTTAGTGCTCATGTTATTGAGTTTGTCAGGTGATAAGCTTTTGCATAGTGTTTAATAATTTCTTCTTAATCGATGCTGTACTTAATTATAAAATAAATTTCCATCGTCTCAAAATTATAAACAATATGAACTACTTAAAGTCATTTATGATAATCCGAATTATTTTGTTTTTGCTTGCTTTTACTTTTGTTATTCTGCCATTTTCCTGTAAAAAATCATCCGAAAAAGCTGGTGAAAAAATGATAGAAAAGGCCATTGGTAAAGATGCTGATGTAGATATTGATGATGAAAAAATGGTCATCGAAACCGAGGATGGTAGTTATACTGTTGATGGAACCGTCAATACCTGGCCTAAAGAAATTCCAGATTATGTTCCTCCTTTTGATGAAGGTGAAATAATAAATGTATCCACTATTGAGATGGGGGAAGGTAAAACCTGGACGGTTTCTTATGAAAATGTACCTGAGAATGGCCTTAAAGAATATAGGGATGAACTTAAAAGTAAAGGCTTTAAAATTAATGCACTCATTACCATGGGAGCAAAAGGAGCACACTTAACTGCGGAGAAAGATAAAACGGCAGTATCGGTTATGTCGGGAGAAGGAAATACTGTGATTTCAGTTTCTATTGAGAGTTAGAAGGGGTAAGAGGGAAGGTCTTGTTTTATGTAGAGATAGTTGTACGTTTTTGATATATCAAATCCAAATAAGAAATGCAAGCTATTGAAGACTTTTTGATACAATTCCATCCTGCAATACAAGCACTTTTTGCTACATTATTTACTTGGGGCGTTACGGCTTTAGGGGCAGCAGTTGTCTTTTTATTTAAAACATTCAATCAACGAATTTTGGATGCTATGCTAGGCTTTGCGGCAGGGATAATGATCGCAGCGAGTTTTTGGTCTTTACTGGCTCCAGCCATAGAAATGGCAGAACATGTTAGTGATCTGCCAGTGTGGGTGCCTGCACTGATTGGCTTTCTTTCCGGAGGTTTTTTTTTGGCTGTTTTAGATAAAATATTACCGCATTTGCATCCTGGCCTGGATGAAAGTAAAACCGAAGGCATCTCTACAAGTTGGCATAGAAGTGTGTTATTGGTCTTGGCGATTACCTTGCATAATATTCCGGAAGGTTTAGCGATTGGAGTAGCATTTGGAGCGGTCGCATACGGAATACCATCAGCTACAATGGGTGCGGCTATTGCTTTGACCATTGGTATTGGTTTGCAAAATTTCCCAGAAGGAACTGCGGTATCCGTTCCATTGAGAAGAGAGAAAATGTCCAGACGTAAATCATTTTTCTACGGACAGTTATCCGGAATGGTAGAACCTATTGCAGGAGTTTTAGGTGCTTTATTGGTAATGAGTATGCAGGCAATTTTGCCTTATGCTTTGTCATTTGCGGCAGGTGCTATGATCTTTGTGGTCATCGAAGAATTGATCCCAGAATCACATCAGGAAGGAAACACTGATTTGGCAACAATTTTTGCAATAATTGGCTTTGCTTTGATGATGACTTTGGATGTTGCCCTTGGATAATATTTTTTAACAAAATCAATCGAAAATAAAGATTGACGATAAAATAAATGAAAATGAAAAGTATAAAAATCTTGGGAACCGGTTGCCCAAAGTGTAAACAGATCTCTGCTCTTGTAGAAACAGTTGTCAATGAAACTGGTATCGAAGCTACGATAGAAAAGGTCGAGGACATCATAGAAATCATGAAATATAATGTACTCTCAACACCGGTGATAGTCATTGATGAAAAAATAGCGATTAAAGGACGAGTGCCTTCTAAAACGGAGCTTACAGCTTTGTTAGCTGTTAAAAAACAATGATTATGGAATATTCAGTCTCCGCAAATTCAGTTTCAAAAAATGATGCTAATCTCAATATCAAGCAATCCAATATAGCTTTTGGTACTACTGAAAAAACAGCCAACGAACTTCCTAATCCTGCCGAGTTATTTCTTAGTTCCTTTGCTGCATGTATATTGAAAAACGTTGAACGATTTTCGAGTTTGCTCCATTTTGATTATGATAAAGCAGAGATAAAAGTAAGGGCTACCCGATTGGAGAAGCCTCCTAGGATAGATGACATTCGTTATGAGCTGACGATATTTAGTAAGGACGAAAAATTAAGGATTGAATTATTGAAAAAGAATGTAGAGAAGTTCGGAACTATTTTCAACACAGTGCAAAAAGCTTGTTCCATTTCTGGTTCAATAGTGAAAAAAGAAGATTATGTTTGAATGGATAGAAAGAATGGCAGATTGGATCGTCTTTGATTTGCTCGGTATGAAACATGGACAACATTTGGCAGAAGCGCTTAATTTTTTTATTTACGATAGTGTAAAAATATTATTATTGCTTTTTGTTGTCATCTTTTTGATGGGGATTGTCAACAGTTATTTTCCGATAGAAAAAGTAAGAAATTTTTTATCTCGCAATAAGTTCTATGGACTCGAATATTTAATGGCTGCTCTTTTTGGAGTGGTCACTCCCTTTTGTTCTTGTTCTTCCGTTCCATTATTTATAGGTTTTGTGAGAGGAGGAATTCCACTTGGAGTCACTTTTTCTTTTCTCATCACTTCGCCATTGGTGAATGAAGTAGCGATTGGTTTATTTGTAGGGTTGTTTGGTATAAAAATAACTTTGATCTATGTCCTCAGTGGTGTTTTGTTGGGCACGACTGCAGGCATCATTTTGAGTAAATTCAAATTAGAACAGTTCCTGACTGCTTGGACAAAAGAAGTCATTGCCAATGCCGAGAGAGAAGGAGAAGCTTTTGCTGAAGAAAAAACTCCATTCAAAGAACGGCTCCCAATCATCTGGAATGAAGTAATAAATATCCTCAAAGATGTAGTGCTTTATGTTCTCGTTGGTATTGCTATAGGTGGTTTGATGCATGGCTATATTCCTGAAGGATTTTTTGAACAATACATGGGCAAGGATAATTTATTTGCAGTACCGATGGCTACGATTTTAGCGGTACCCATGTACTCTAATGCAGCTGGAACTTTACCTATTGTTCAAGTTTTGGTAGCCAAAGGAATTCCCTTGGGAACTGCCATTGCATTTATGATGGGCGTGGTCGGACTTTCCTTACCAGAAGCTATGCTTTTGAAGAAAGTAATGACGATGAAATTAATCGGTATATTTTTCGGAGTAGTGACGCTCTGTATTATTATTTCTGGGTATTTATTCAATGTCATTTTGTGATACCAAATTGAAAAATAATATGAGGTATAAAAAATCGAATGTTGTTGTTTTACTTCAAAAAATCCTTCATCACTTTGAGTTGCCAATATGCTACTAGAGGATTACTTACATCCGCATTTAAGATCACTAAACTATAAGCCAATCGAGAGAGTTTGTAGTCATTAATCAAAATTCCATCGACTTGGGTGTAAAGAGGAATAAAATGTTGTCTGATTTCCATTTCGGCAGTTTGACAAATGGTCATTGCTTTTTGTACGGGACCATTCGGATCTCTATATATGGTAAGCCTTCCTGGAGTAAATCACTTGCGAGATATTTCGTTTGACTACTATAAAGCAAGTCTCTAAAATTGTTTAAAGATTCTTCAAAATTATATTCTTGTTGAAAAATTACAAGTTCCATTTTTTACAATTTTTGATCAATGAATATGGCTTGATGCACTAAAGTACTATTACTGACTATTCACCGGTTCAACTTCCTGAAGTGCCTTTAATTTTTTAAATAAATCCTCTTCTTTTTCGCTTAATTTTTTCGGTAGTGTCACATGGAGTTTAACTAACAAATGACCAAACTCGCCAGATTTCCCATATTTAGGCATTCCTTTATTTTTTAAACGAAGAACTTTTCCACTTTCGCTTCCTTTTGGAATGGGTAATTTTACGGAACCCGTCATGGTTGGAATTTCAATCTTTCCACCCAAAATAGCGGTATACAAATCCACATTAGCATCGAGTTTCAGGTCATCACCTTTTCTTGTAAATCGAGCGTCCCGTTGAATTTTTAGGATAATAAAAAGATCTCCCGGAGCCCCACCGTTTGCACCTGACTGACCTTTGCCTTTGATCCGAAGTCTTTGGTTATTATAAGCACCTGGCTTAATGGTAATCCGCATTTTTTTTCCATTTAGTTCAAATGTCCGCTTACTACCCTGATAGGCCTCGAGCAAAGTAACAGGCATCTCTGCTTCAATACTTTGACCGCGAAAATTTCTTTGTCTACGACCTTGGCTGGAAAAACCTTCACCGCCGCCTCCAAAGAACATCTCAAAGAAACTAGAAGGGTCACCTTCAAAAGTGTAAGTTTGTCCACCTCCTCTTCCACTTCTTCGTTGACCTTGCTGAGCGTACTGTTCCCAGTCTCCACCTCCTTGCTGGTAGGCTTCCCAATTAGAACCGAGGGTGTCATATTTTTTTCGTTTATCAGCATTGCCGATCACTTCATATGCCTCATTTATTTCTTTAAATTTTTCTTCGGCAGTTTTGTCTCCTTGATTTTTGTCAGGGTGATACTTGGAGGCTAGTTTTCGATAAGCTTTTTTAATCTCTTTTTGAGAAGCATCTTTCTTTACGCCCAATGTTTTGTAATAATCTTTATAATTCATTTTGTAATGGTACTAATATGTTCTCTGATGCTGTTGATATGTTCTATCAAATTAGTATCTGCATAAATCGAATAAGAATCACTTATCCATCCTTTTTGGCCATCATCCGTTTTTAATAAATACAAAATACTTTCCTCGTCAGGTTCTGAAAGAGGGGCATTTAATCTAATGACTTCAACCATACAAATACTTTTTGGCAAATAAGTTTTATTATTTTCAGGATTGACAAATCCATGTTCACTAGAAACAAATTCAATGGTGAAGCCTTCTTTCCTAATTTGCTTGACAGCTTGTAAAAGGTTGTCAAATCTATGATTATTATTTTCAGCTATCATGTATTTGTTTTTTAGAAATTGATAAAACGAATAACAAGTTTTCCAATTGACAGAGCCCTTTTTGAATAAAGGGATTGGCCATATAGACTGTTTTAATTCTTATACCCACAATATACCAAGGGTGCCCCATAAAAAAGCGTACAATAATCAATGCTATTATTGACTTTTATCAATTGATACTTTGGGAGACAGCCTAGTTTTGCAATAGGCAGGTCAAAAAAATAGCACATAGTTTCTTTAAGGAATAAAATTACCTACTTTTGTCCTTTTTTCATTTCAACAACTTTTTAATAGAAAAACAAAGTATTTTTTGAGCTGGATATACCGATCAATCGGTACCATTTCGTTTGGAGTATGCTTTCAAAATAAAATACCCTCATCGATTATGAAAAAGGATTCATTAAAACAAGCGGCTCTTGATTATCATTCAGCTGGCAAACCCGGGAAAATCGAAGTCATTCCTACAAAAGGACATGCAAATCAAAGAGACCTGTCCTTGGCTTATTCGCCAGGAGTAGCGGAACCTTGTTTGGCGATTGCAGAGAATGTCGATGATGTCTATAAATATACCGCCAAAGGAAACTTAGTAGCGGTTATCAGTAATGGTACAGCCGTTTTAGGTTTGGGAGATATCGGCCCAGAAGCTGGAAAACCAGTGATGGAAGGGAAAGGTCTTTTATTTAAAATCTATGCAGATATCGATTGCTTTGATCTGGAATTAGATACTAAAGACGTTGACGAATTTGTACGGACGGTTAAAATTTTGGAACCTACTTTCGGAGGTGTCAATCTCGAAGATATATCTGCTCCAGCGTGTTTTGAAATAGAGGAACGTTTAAAAAAGGAACTCAATATCCCGGTCATGCATGATGACCAACACGGTACAGCTATCATTAGTGGCGCTGCATTATTGAATGCTTTGGAATTGGTCGATAAAGACATTTCAAAGGTGAAAATTGTCGTCAATGGTGCCGGAGCATCAGCGATTTCATGTACCCGTATTTATGTCTCCTTAGGTGCCAAGAAGGAAAACATTTTTATGTATGATAGCAAAGGTTTGATTCACGGTGATAGAGATAATCTCAATGGAAAGAAACCAGAATTTATCAATAATACCATGCCAGCAGATACGTCTTTGGCTGACATTTTAAATGGAGCAGATGTATTCGTTGGATTATCCAGGGGGAATGTTTTGAATCAAGAAATGATTAAACCGATGGCCAAAGATTGCATCATTTTTGCGATGGCGAATCCAACTCCGGAAATCAGTTATGAAGATGCCAAAGAAGCAAGACCAGATTGTATCATGGCAACCGGCAGATCGGATTATCCTAACCAAGTAAATAATGTACTTGGGTTTCCTTTTATTTTCAGAGGAGCATTGGATGTAAGAGCTTCCGAGATTAACGAAGCGATGAAACTCGGTGCTGTTTATGCATTAGCAGAATTAGCAAAAAAGCCAGTACCAGATATCGTTAATATGGCATATAATAATGCCGATCTAAAATTTGGAAAAGACTACATCATTCCAAAACCGGTAGATCCTCGTTTGTTGACAACCGTAGCTCCTTCTGTTGCAAAAGCGGCGATGGAATCTGGCGTTGCTCAAGAACCAATACAGGATTGGGAAGCATACAAAACTAAATTGGATATTCGTTTGGGAAGTACCAATACCTTATCTAAAATTATAGAAACTAAAGCAAAGCAAGACCTCAAGAAAATTGTCTTTGCTGATGCAGAAAATGCTTCTGTTTTAAAAGCAGTAAAAGTTGTTGTCGAAGAGCGAATCGCACTTCCAATTCTACTTGGAAATCATGAAGTCATTCAGGAAATGTTGAAGGAGTATGGCATCGAATTACCGAATGTGCAGATCATTGATCCAAAGAATACGATCAATGATACGGAAGCAAAACGAATTCTCGATTACAGTGATTTATTATATGAAAAGAAGAAGCGGAAAGGCTTTACCTATCAAGAGTCTTGCGATGCTGTTCGGTCTAGAATTCACTATGGAGCACTTATGGTAGAAAACGGAGATGCGGATGCGATGATCGGAGGTTTAGCCAAACGTTTTCCAGATACCGTTCGACCAGCTTTGCAAATCGTTGGTGCTCGACCTGGTGTGAATAAAGTTGCCGGGATGCACATTTTGATGACGAAATCAGGGCCTTTATTTTTGGCAGATACGACGATCAATCATCACCTGACTGCTGAAGATATTGCAGGCATTACTGAATTAGTTGAAGCAGAGGTTCGACGGTTTAATATCGAACCAAAGATCGCATTGGTGACCTACTCTAATTTCGGAACAGTGAAAAATGGTGAGTCTGCGATCTTGATGAGACAAGCTACAGCTATCCTTCATGAGAGGCATCCAGACTGGATCGTTGACGGAGAGATGCAAGCACATATGGCTTTAAAACCAGAGATGTTGGAACAGTTTTATCCGTTTTCAAAACTAAAAGGACATCAGGCAAATACCTTGATTTTTCCAAATCTTTCTTCTGCAAACATCGCTTACAATCTTATCGGAAGTGTTTCTGATGTAGATGTTATCGGACCAGTTTTATTAGGCTTGAATAAACCAATTCACGTATTACAAATGGGAGCAGATGTTAGAAAGATTGTGGATATGGTTGGTATTGCAGCGATCCATGCGCAAGATAAATAAATTAGAACTGATTGATAGATTAGTCATCGGTCATTAGGTGAGTATATCCTAATGACCGATGACTAATTCTTAATTCGATAGCACATCCATTTTACAATATTTCCCTACCTTTGCAAAAAATAACAAATGCAAAAACCTATAGTATTCTTTGATCTTGAAACCACTGGCGTTAATACCAGCAGTGATCGCATTGTACAGATCGGAGCAATTAAGCGTCTAGCCGACGGTACCGAAGAAGTCAAAAATGTATTGATCAATCCGACTATTCCAATCCCGGAAGGAGCAACGATGGTTCATGGTATTTCGAATGAAGATGTACAAGATAAACCTAAGTTTGTTCAGGTAGCAAAGAGTTTTGCATCGTGGTTAGCTGGTTGTGATTTGGCAGGATACAACTCCGATAATTTTGATGTGCCGATGTTGATCGAAGAATTTAGCAGAGCAGGAATTGAGTTTCCAGAAGAAGGGACGAACTTTATCGATGTATTGAAAATGGAGCGAATGGTCAATAGCCACACTTTAGAAAATACGTATAAAAGATATACCGGAGAAGAATTGAAAGGTGCGCATGATGCCTTAGCAGATGTAAGAGCAACCTTGGAAATTTTTAATAGGCAACTAGAGAAAAACGAAGAGCTTCCAAAAGATGCAGCAGCCATTGACGCTTACTGCCAGGGAGATAATAAGCGTGTAGATTACGCTGGGAAACTATATCAAAAAGATGGCGGTATCTATTGGCGTTTTGGAAAGCATAAAGGAAAGCTAGTTTCCGAAACCGCATCTTATGCAAAGTGGGTACTCGATTCTGATTTTCCTTCAGAGACTAAAAAACAGATTCGTTTGATTCTTGGAAAATAAATTCCAAAATAAATTCCAAATTAAATTTCACTCATTCTATGTGCCCTATGTGTTTCGATTAAACGCGTTTTTGCGAGGCACATAAGACACATAAAAAATTTATTCCTTGCTTGCAATTTGAATTAATTATCTAAACGGAGCATGCTTTAACTTAAATCTTTTCAATTACCAACAATATAGATCTATATTAGACTCCTAATCACGTTAAAACTCAAACCCACACGCTGTGGTCAAAACACCTTGGGAATGTTATTCGTTAAAATAATGTCAGCCTAATTATCAGGTAAACTATCTTAACTTAAAATCGTATACCATAGAAAATTAAGGTATTCGGAATGCATAAATAATGGCCATCAGCAACCAAAAAATATTACATATAGGCAAACGCCTGCTAAGACTCGTGCTTATGCTGGTGCTACTCCTTATGCTGGTGCTAAGCATAACTTGGTTTGTGCTAAGGTCTGATCATCCATTTGTTATTCAAAAAATTGAAGAACATGCTCAGACTAAATGGAATGCGGATTTAGAATTAGAAGGTTATGAATTTCAATGGACGAAACCCTTTTCTAAGTTGCGTCTGCAAGTCCGTGGACTAAGTTTTGCTGCTCAGAATTATGAAGAACATCCAGTTTTTATAATAAATAACACAACAACTGAATTTAATCCTTGGGATCTGGTGTCAGGAGATATTCAAGTCAAATCATTATCACTCGATAGTGTTTGGGTTAATATTTACAAAGATTCCCTTGATCATAGTAATTTGGCTTTTAATAAAAAAGCTTCTAAAAAGCCTAAAAAAAGAAAAAGCTTTAATTGGGAGGAAAAGCTAAGTGAACTTCCACCGCTGCAGATTAATTTTCTAGATTTTTATATTCAAAACGATTTTAAAAATAAATGGCAACGAGTAAAATTACAAGATCCTAAGCTTCAACCAACGTTTAAAAAGGATGGCGTAGCAAGTATTCAATTATTAAGTAAATGTTATTTTGACGGTTTAGTTTTTAATGAAGGAAGAGGTGGTTTTTTAATGGATACTCCTGGTAAATTGGATTTGCATTTCACCATAGCAGATCACGGACGTTCAATAGAATTAAAAGAGTCTTCTTTATTGTCAGGACAAAATAAATATTTCATAGAGGGGTCTTTCCTGCAAGGAAATCCAAAACACTTGAAATTAAAAATCAGTAATGAAGGAGTACGGATGTCTGAGGTAATGCCTTTGCTTTCAAATAAAATAAATTATGCTTTACGAGATGTAAATATTGATCAACCAATTCGGGCATCGTTTTTCATGGATAAGAAATTTATTCCTGGTAGAATAGATGTCGTTAAAGTTGATTTTGAAACAGATTCAGCTGCCATCCAATTCAAAGACATTAATGTTTCGGATGCCAAGCTTAGTGGTTATTTTTCTAATGATTGTGATGAAGATGGTATCGGAGATCCTGCTACAAATTGTATTTCTGTTCAGGAGTTAAAAGGTGATCTTTTTGATGTTATACCTGTTGAGCTAGTCGGGCAAATAAATAAGCTGAAAGACCCGCAAGTTGATGTAACTGGTCAAATGGATATCACCTTACCTCGACTCAATTCCATGTTGGCAGCCAAGAATAAAGTTACCTTTTTAGATGGGCATGCCTTGCTCGATTTTAAATATGCTGCAGCACTAAAAGATATCTTGATTGATCCATTTGATGAAGAAAAAGTCCGGACAAATGGAACTGTTTCTTTTGAAAATATTAGATTAGATGTTTCGGATCAAAAGCAGATTTTACCTTTGCTTGATGGGCATTTATCTTTTGGTGATGCTGAAACAACCTTGCAGGATTTGTCTTTAAATTGGCGTGGTTCTAACATTCACCTAAGTGGTAAATTGAGCAACTTGCCAGAGTTTTTGTTTTTTCAAACCGAAGCACTGAAGAGTGATCTTCGATTACATTTTGATCGATTTGATCTAAATCAGTATTTAAATCAAAAAGACAATGTCGTCAGAAAAGGAGAGACAAAAAATCTAGTCTATGATAACCTTGAAAGAATTGCCCAAAAGGTAGCGGCAAATATCAATGGAAATATTCAACTCGAAATTGACGAGCTCATTTATGACACTTTATTTTTTACAGACTTAAAAACCAATTTTAAATTACGCTCTCCATTTCAAAGAGAGTACGCGGATTCGGCTATGATTCAGATTGAAAAATTGACTACTGATTTCATGGGAGAATCGCCGATAACCATAGATATTGGATTATATCGGGATTCCGTACAAAAGCTACGACTTGGTGTTCATGCACCTTCGGCAGAATATTTTGTGAATGAATTTCTACCCAAAGGTAATGGGATCAATAGTGGATATGCAAGCTTGGATTTATCTACGGAATGTTCATTGGAGGCTTTGTTTCAACCCAAAACATTATTGTCGAATCTCAATTATAAAGGGAAAGTAATCTTTGATGAAGTTGAAGCCAGCCTAAGTACGTTTCCTTGGCCAGTCAACAAGATGACTGGAGCGTTTATGTTTAATAATAATCAAGTCTTTTTTGAAGATTTGAATTTTCAATATAAAAAATCTCCTTTTGTACTCAATGGTCAAATTGATGATTATTTATTTTTTGAAAAAGGAGAGAATAAAAAAGCATTGGTGTCTTTACAAGTCAAAGGGGAGTACTTGAACTTTAGAGAGGAACATATTGGAATAGACCAATCAAAAAAGAAAGAAAGTAAAAATCAATTTGTACCAACGGAATTATTCCAATCCTTAGATACGATATTTCATTATGCTACTGGAAAAATAGATTTTCAAGTAGATTCTATTTTAACTAATGATCACTTGTTCAAGCCATTTATTTTTAATGTTCAATTAATTCCAGATGATAACAATCCATCACAACATCAGGTGATGGTGGATAGTTTTAATTTTGGATTTGGAAAGAAGAATAACGTCAAAGGTCATCTAAGAATTACAAACCCTGATGCTCCTCAAGTAGACGCTCAGCTTAAGATGCGTATGAAGTTTAATCGATTAGCAAAGCTTTTGCCATCGAATTATATTAAGCTCAAGAAAGGTTATTTTAAATTAGATCTGAGTTATCAATCTATGCTTCATGATACGATCAATGCAGAAAATTATCTGCTAAGAGCCAATATCGATGGAGAGGCAGAAATAGTAAATGGAAAGATCTATTATAATTATCGGGATTTTACTTTTGATAATATCTATGGGAAAATGCGGTTTGATGAAGAAGCGCTTTATATCCCAGATATGAAAATGGAAGTAAATGATAATCTGCTCCATATTAGTGGTCGGTCGAAAGATTTTTTTCCTTTTTTTATTTTACCAGGTCGGCGAGCACATCTTGATTTAGAAGTAAGTTCACCAAGTTTTAATTTTGACAAATTTAAAACACCTGCTAGGATCGGGAAAGATTCTGTTCGGATTAGATCAAAGTTTCTTGCCAAAAATCCAATGGATGAGACTAGAGGAATTATGGAAAAAACAGGAAGTGTTATTGATCAATTATTGAACAAGGGGTCAATAAATATGAAGACAGATATTAAGGAAATATTCTACCAAAAATTTAAATCTTCCAATCTGAAGGGGAATATTTCAATGCAGCCAGATACCGTCCAGTTGAAAGGGATACAAGTCGATATTGCTGATGGTAATTTTAAAATCGATGGTTCTATTTCTAATATCGTACTCCATAAACCCAAGATGGAGATGGATGTACAATTTAAAGAAAACGATATCCGGGAAGTCTTTCGACAGTTTGAAGATTTTGGGCAGGAGTCTCTTGGCTATAAAAATATGAAAGGCCTCGCATCTGCTTCCATTAATTTCAAAACAGACATCAATTCCAACTATTCTATCTTACCTGAAACCATGAAAGGAGACATTCGATTTAAGGTTAGTGGAGGAGAATTGATAGGAGTGGAGGCGCTTGAGACAAAGTCTGGCTTTTTATTTAAGAAAAGAAAACTAGAACATATTCTTATCGATACGATAGAAACGACTGTGTATATCCGAGGGAGTGATTTGTTTATTGATAAATTTTATTTGCACTCCAGTTCCTATGATTTTGGAGTTCAGGGTGTTTACAGTTTAGGTTCAAATAACAAAACCCGTCTGCTGCTTTCTGTTCCTTCTGGCAATCTTTTTCGAAGACACCTCAGTAGCGATAAAATCAAAAGTGGAAAAGCAAAACGTAAAGGTATGCGGATACATCTGGAAGCCCGACCTGATAAAAAAGCCCGAATGCGTTTCTTTTTAAAATGGCCTCTTTTTAAAAAATCGAAGAAAAAGTATCAATTGGGAGAGGATTAAGAATGGGGATAATTTTCCAACCAATAATTCTATTATGAAAATCCTCTTTATGGTATCAATAAGAAAACAAAGCTAAAATGTCATTAGATAAAGAACAAATAGAAAATCTTTCAGAATTATTACTCAGTTCAGAAGATGTAAATACCAACATCGCTTTTGAAATATTAGAGCAACATGAATTTCCTTTAGAGTTGTTGACAGAGGTTTTTGCCATCTTCAAAATTTCTAAAAATAAGCCTATAAAAAATAGAGCGAAAAAGATTTTAGAAACCCATGGTTCTGATGAGCTTCATATGGCGATGAAATTAAAATATGCGCTAGGGAGTAATAATTCCGATATGGGAGCAACGGAAAAGACCATCAAGAAGAACATCATCATGTATGTGCATAATAATGAACTTGATGGGATAAAACTGGCGAAAGCATTGTACAAGAAATTCGGATTCGGTGCCACCTACCTTTTGACAGCGACACCTCAGGAGCAAAGAAAAGAAATGCTCAAAACCTTTATTTCAGGAACATCTTTCCAGCTGAATAAAAAAGCGCTGACCAAATTTCCACCAGAGATTTTTGAATTTCCAGAATTGACCTCCATAGATTTATCAAATAATAAGATCACCTCCATTCCAAAGCAGATAGAAGTTTTTAAAAATTTAAAAGAATTAAATCTTGGAAATAACAAACTCAAAAGTATTCATAAGAATGTTTTAAAGTTGAAAGGACTTGAAGTTTTGATGGTGAACGATAATAATTTCGTCCAAAAGAATTTTGAAATGATCTTTGAGATGCCCCAACTAAAGCGACTCAATTTGATTAATGTAAAAGGCAATTGGAGTGCTCGAAGAAGTTTACCTGATGGTTTTTTTAATATGAAAGAATTAGAAGAACTCCAATTAGCAAAAGGGCGATTTCGAACTTATGATAACTTTCCTCAGATTGCAAAAGTCACTGGAAATCCAATTGATCTTGACCCTTTAGCAGCGGCATATGCGGCGTATGATCAAGGAGATAAATCTCCAGTTTCATATATTTTTAAATTTGGAAATTCGGAGAACATTCTAAAAATTCTTAATGATCACTTCGATGCTTCAACGGGTACTATGGATTTTACCAATATCTATTTGGAACATTTGCCGGCAGAGATGGCGGAGTTGGATGTTCAACATTTAAATCTGAGAGGATGCAAATTAGGAGCGGTTTACAGTGGTGGACATGTTAAGTCAAATGAACAACTTACTGCAGAAGATTTAGAACGAACGGCAGTGCTTGGTCAGATGAAAACGCTGCGTAGTTTAAATCTTTTTGATAATGTGTTGAGTGGACTTTCTGACCTTTCAGAATTACAGGAACTCAAGGTTTTGAATTTATTAAATAATGAATTCCGATGTTTTCCATATGGATATTTTGGACTATCGAATTTGGAAGAATTATACCTGCAACGAGCAACACACTATTATCATGAATTAACAGCTGATGATATTCCAACAGAATTGAAAAATCTTACGGGGCTTAAAAAAATACAATTTGGAAGTATTCGAGGAATTAAGAAAGGAGAATATCTTTGTGACACTATTATTCGGAATATGTTGCCATCTGATTGTGAGATTATGGGATATTAAACCGGGACGGTAAAATAAATGCATTAAAATATGTCTTTAGATAAAGAACAAATTGCAAAACTTTCGGTATTACTGCTGAGTCCTGAAGATTCGAATACTCAGATTGCTTTTGAAATTCTTCAACAGCAAGGTTTTCCAAAAGAATTGATTACAGAGGTTTTTGCGATTTATAAAATTACAAAACATCCAGAGCTAAAAGCGAAAGCGGAAGCTATTTTGAAAGAACATGGATCGAAAGAAGTTAATTTTGTGATGACCAAGAAGTATGCACTAGGAGAGGGGAAAGGGCATATGGGAGGAACGGAGAAAACGATTATGAAAAACATCATTCAATATACTCAGTATAATGAATTAGATGGTTCAAAACTTGCCACGGCATTATACAAGAAATTTGGTTATGGTGCGACATACCTTCTGACGAATACACCTCCTGAGGAGAGAAAAGAAATGCTTCGTACATTTATTTCCGGAACAACCTTTCGGTTGAATGGCAAAGCACTAACTAAGTTTCCTTCGGAGCTTTTCGAATTTACAGACCTTACCGTGATTGATCTTTCTGACAATAAGATAACTTCTATTACGAAGCAGATAGAAGTATTCACTCATTTAAAAGAACTTCATTTAAACAAAAATAAAATAGCGGGTATTCATAAAAATATCACGAAGCTAAAACACCTAGAGGTTTTGGATCTGAGTAGAAATAATTATTCTAAAGAACTACCGACTCATATTTTTGAATGCCATCAACTTCGTCGATTAAGTCTTATTGGTTTGCGAAGTTCTTCACGCGTAGCAGAAGAATTGCCTCTGGAGTTTTTTAATATGAAGAACTTGAAAGAATTAAGTCTTAGTTTTCCTTTTGGTCGAACCTATTCAAATTTCCCTCAGATTAGTAAGGTGATTGGTAATCCTATTGATCTTGATCCACTTAAAATAGCTGACGCCGCTTACGATCAAGGAGATAAAGGAGTCATTGCACATATCCTCAAATTTGGGAAGCCAGAAAGTATCAGAAAGGTCCTTAAAGATTACTATAATACTTCGACGAAAACAATGGACTTTTCAAATATCTACTTAGAGCACTTACCTGTTGAACTTAAGGAATTTAATATTCAGTATTTAAATTTAAGCCGGAGTAAAATTGGTGCTAGATATGGACAAGGCAATTTGAAAGATGAAAAACGTTTCCAACCGATGGACAGAGAAAGAATTGCTGTCATCAATGAATTGACTAATCTTAAAGGACTTAATTTGGAATATAATTTATTATCCGATCTTCCAGATCTTTCAAATTTAAAATCATTAAGAGTCTTAAATTTAAGTGGTAATTCCTTTATTGATTTTCCTACCGGATTCTTTTCCTTGAGCGATTTAGAAGAATTGTATATGGCAAGCTCATTCAGCCCTGTGTCATCTAGTAAAAAAGAAATCCCTTCTGAGATAAGTAATCTTAGAGGTCTGAAAAAAATGAATGTTTTTAGAATGAGTTATAGGTCTGATAGGGATAAGACTTTAGAACGATTAAAAACGTTGCTGCCTGGTTGCGAGTTTGTGTGATGATTTATTCACTAGACACAAGTCATAGGCCAAAAAAAGCAAAAGCTTACTTTCTTTGCTTTTTTATTTTTTAAAACGAATACCCAAAGCCCAGATTCAAAGTCAAATTTTCCCGCAACCAATTGAAATTGCCTAATGTTATTTTATCTCCAACCCAGCGATCCCCTTCTGGAAGCCAAGGCTTGGTCAGTGGCGTTGCAAAATCTAAACGAAAGATGATGATCTCAAAATCCAAACGCAAACCCACTCCAGTTCCAATCGCCAATTGTTTGTAAAAGTTTTTGAAGCGGAAAGTTGCCAATTCATTATTATCTATGCCGCCTTTAAAAAGCCAAACATTTCCGGCATCAATAAAAAATCCTAACTCCACAAAATCATTGAGTTTTGGTCGCCATTCCAAATTACTTTCTAAATGAAAATCACCAGTTCCAGAAATAAAGAAAAGCTGATCTACGGGCTCCACACTTCCAGGGCCAACAGATCTGGGGCGGAAAGCACGAACACCATTTGGTCCGCCAAGGGTATACAAGTCGAAGAAAGGTAGGATCACTTCGTTCTTAAAAGGGATAGAAGCTTTGATTGCAAAACGAGCTGCGATGGTTTGTGATTTCGAGAAACGACGGAAGTATCTAAAATCATTTTCCAATTGAAGGAATTGACTTTCCAAAACATCTAATGGAGTGTTATTATCAGGAGAAAGGATTTTGTTTCCAGCCAGGGCAAGCTTTCCAAGGTAGAAGTAATTTTGAGCTTTCGTTTTTTTTAAACGGCTATCGTAAAGAAAAGAATAGCTTGGTTTTAGAATAAACATCTTCTCCAGATTCAGTTGTAAATTCTCAGAAGGAATAATTGTATTAAGGTACTGAAGAAAAAGTTTTAGTTCTAAATTTTCATATCTAGGAATTTGGAAAGTAAAATTAACCGGAGAAAGCTCATGGAGTATATCGATCCGTTTTCGCCATTGATAAGCTAGGTTTAATTCTAATTTGTTTAATGCGATAAACGGAGCGTAATTCGGATCTGCTGCAAGGTTTTCTGATAAAGTCATAAATGCGGGTTCGTCGTCGACTAAGTCTTCTAAACCTGTAAGTGGGAGGCGTATTTTTTCGCTCGAGTAAGCCAATTCAATTTTAGTTTTAGCAATCAGTTTATCTGGCCAATCTTTTTTTCTGAATGGTATAATCATTCCCGGTTTTGAAAGAGATAGTTTGACACCTGCTTCTTGTCGCAAGGCTAAATCTTTAGCAATCGGAAAATTAAATTCTCCGAAAGTAGTCACTCGGAATTGTTCGGCTCCTTTAAATAAATTCCGATTGAGATAGGTCAGTGAAACTTCTGGACCGATGTAGAATCTCGGAGTAAATGCTAATCCAAATGAACCTTCAATGGCTTCTTTTTTTCTAGGACTTAGCTTTATAAAAACATTGAGCAAGGTGTCAGAGACTTCGGATGGCTTGAATTGGAAATCAATAAATTGATAATTCCGAAGATAAGACAATCGTTCCAGAGAACTTTGATGTTTTTTAGGTGAATATCTTTGTCCTTTTTTTAAAGTAATTGCATCGCGAAGAACAGAAGGAAGCATTTCTGTATTTTGAAAAATAATCTTTAGTCCTTTATAGTCGAGCGTGTCCGGATTAATCCTTTCGGATATTTGATTGTTTAAATCTGGATAGAGAAAAATTTGATGGATCGTTTTTGGTTTTAGATGACTGGAGTCAGCTGTTTCTTTTAAAACGAGATTTAATTTTACCTGGTTTTTAGTATTGATGGTATCTGCGAGAAATTTTAAATAGTCTGCTCTAAAAAAATAAAACCCTTTTTGACGAAGCGAATTAGTAATCCTTTCTCGTTCGAGTTTAAGTTTTTGTAAACTATAAAGTTGATCGGTTTCTATGAGAGAAGCGTTTTGGATTTGCAGAATATGACGACGAATTATAGAGTCTTCTACATTGTTGGAAATTCGATTTACTAGAAAAGGTTCTTTTAGTTCAACAGTGTATTTTACACGAGCTTTATTCCAACGTTTTTTGACTTTACTACTGACCACCACATTGAAAAATCCTTCGTTAAAAGCTTTGTTTTCCATGACCGCTACCATTTGCTTAGTGATCCGATCATCATAAACAACAGGAGCTTTTCCGATCAAATTTTTTCTCCCTTTTAATGTTCTTCTTTTATTTGTTTTTGCAAAAAGACTATAACGCCGTAATTTCCATCGAATTCCTAAAAAAGTTTTATTGGGTTTTGGTTGTTTTATGAGGGTGTTATAAGTCGCTTCTAATTGGTTGGTTTTAGTTTTTTTATCAGCTTTGATGACTTTGACTTTGGAGCCAATATATAAATGCCCTCCCTCTGGTAAGCTACGTTTGAGCGAACAGCTAGAAAGAAAAATGATGCTGATAAAAAATATAATTAATCTGAGACTCATAAATTTATTTATTGCCACTGAAAGACGCTAGATTTTATGATTATTATGTTTTTAAAGCGTGTTTTGTAAACCAAATTGTCCGTTAATTTTTGAAGCGGATTTCATTTTCTTCCCTTTTTCAAGAGAAGGTCTAGGGACGGGTTTGACTACTTCTTTTTCTTAAATAATCGCACCCCATTAAAATCTTTTGAAAATACAAAAGCTCCACCAAGCTTTACTCCAGTATCTCCAATAAATTCATCAAAACCTCTAGAATTATAGACCTTGATTTTAAACCGTCCATCTGGTGTCAATGCATATTCTACAGTGACATTGTCCAGATAACTTTGAGATTCACTTTCGTTATTTCTGGTCTCACTGGTTGCTTTTCCATCAAGACTAATGGTCAATCGATCATTTAAAAATCGCTTTCGAATACTAACCCGAAAATCTGTGTTAGAACCATTTGCGCCATTATTCTCCGTATCTAAATCAAAATCTAATTCTACAAATTTAATATACCGATTGGCTATATTATTTAACTGTGTCGTAATCATATTATTGATGTTCCCGGAAAAATCAATGATCTTGAATTCAGAGTTTTCAAGATTGTTAGCTAAAAAACCATTGAATAAAATCATAGAAAATGCCTGAGTATTTTGCTGCCCCGGATCTTGATTAATTCTGTCAATCGCTGCTGAAACATCTGAATCACTCGAATTGCCATGACCACTCGGATAATCGATTGATGTTTTGATTTCTGTTTTATTTAGTGTGCCGCCAATATTTAGTTTTACAAAAAAAGTTTGTTTTAAACCAACTTGATTGTCTCCTGGGTTAGACTCTGAAGCCAAAAGGGGATAGGTAGATGTTTTTACTTTGTATAAGACATTAATGTCCATTCTTGGTTCAAAAGGATCTCCAGTCCAAGAAATTGTTCCACCAGGTTCTACGCTGAAAGGACGACGAATTAATTTTTGATAAGTAAAAAGATATTCCCCTTTTACGAGTTCAAGCCTCCCGTTTAATTCCATCTTGCCATCGGGATGCTGTACATAAACTAAATCTCCTTTTGCTTTTCCTTCAAAATAATCACCTGTAATAGGATCGGTTATCGCAGTGAAATTAAGGCTCTCATTGACCGCAATCTTTACGGTAACTTTCATATTAAAATCATTCGAAATGGCTTCCAATCTTTTGCTGACCACTCTTCGCTCTTCCTCTTCTTTTGGTTTTATAAACTCCACAACACCTTCATGAGATTCAATCTGATTCGACACTGCGCTATAGATGTAAGTGATGTCAGAGTTTTTTGTAGGAAGGGCAGTAATATCGATGATCGGTTCAGAGATGTTTCCGTTTAAATCAATAATAGCATCAACGAATAATTTGCCGAAATATAGATCATTATCCTTTGCCGTTGTATTTAAAATTTGAAAATTTTCGACCTTGATGTTAGACTGCAAATAGAAATCCCGATAATCGTCAGTGAGGACATAGGAAGACATAATACCTTTGTTGCCATTGCTATCAAAAATCTGAAGGTCTTTAAATTCTATGACATTCGAGTCAAAAATTATGGCCTCATTTCCTAAACGCAAACGAGCTTTCGCTAAAGCTATATCAAAGGCTGTATTTTCAAAATTGATTTTTCCGGTGAGATCAGGTTGGCGAAATGAACCATTAATTTGTACAGAACCTTTAGCCAGACCTTCCATGTTTTCAAGATAACCAAAAGTTAGTGCTTCGATTGAATTTAAGTTTAAAGCCGGAATATCCAATTGGAAATTTAAGGCATCAAACTCTTGATCCAAATCAATACCTCCAAGTAGTCTTAGATCATTTCCATTTCCGCGAAGTACCGCTTCTCCTTCGACAAGACTTCCTCTTTCTGTTTCAGCGTAGAGATTTAAATTTCCTAGTAGTGCATCGAATACAATCAGGCTGTCGATCTTTAGCCTAGAAGTAATTGCAGATTCTTGTTTGGGGTCAGCGATGGTAAAACTTCCATTGACAATGCCGTCGAGATTGACGGTCGCTTGATCCTTTAGTTTGTCTGTTGATTTGACCGGAGGACTCAGTAAGTCAGAAAAGATATTGAGATCGAATTGTTTGAAAAGAAGTTCTAACTCTTCATTTTCTAATTTTTTGATTTCAATTGCTTCCTGATCAGTGAATAATTGCCAATCACTAATAGAGAGATTATCGCCAACTAAGTTGATTTGATTCTCTTGGCTTACTTCCCATTTTTGATAATTTAAAATTTGTTTTGGAGCAAGAGAAAATTGAAATTTCTGATCTTCTGAAAACGTAGAAGTGGATTTTAATTCGAAACGTTTCGTCTGTTGATGATCTAAAATTTGACTTGTGTTTTCTAAAATATTATCGGCCAAAGATCCAAAACTGTTGAAGTTGTTTAGATTCAAGGAGTTTTGAATATTGGCTTCTTCAAATTTAAATTGATAATCTAATTTTTTTTCATCTCCTTTTGCTTGAAGCGCTAATTTTTCAAAATCTGATTCTTGCCATTTGATAAAAGGGAGGTCTGCATACATTTCAATCTCTCCATTTGAATTATCATAATGTCCTTCCAATTCTAAATTTGACAAATCTTCAAGTCCCGGAATAAACCCCATTGTCAAAATTTCTGGCCGAAATAAGCTAAGCTCGAAATCAAAATAATCCTTAGTTTTTCCAATCAATGAATCCGGATAATCTACTTCCCAATAATTATAAATTTGTTGTTGTAAAGCATCGGTTACTTGAGGAAATTGCATTTTTCCATTTATAGCAGCATTGAAAAAGTCAGAATTTATTTTGACCTGATTTAAATTAGTATCTAAATCTGCGAGCAATAATAAGCTGTCAATTTGCGCTGTTTTTTCATCATATAAGATTCCCCAATCAGAGAATAAAACCTCTCCGTTTAAATGATCTAGGGCATAGCCATTGACTTGAGAACTGAACCGGCCATTCAGTACAAAAGGTACTTCAGCGTATTGCAAAACTTGTAAATCCAAATGGTCTAACAGAAAATTGAGATTCCATTCTGGGATCGTTTCGGTATAATCTAGTTCGAAATCAGCCGCAATTTTTATTGCCTCTTCGTCAGCAAAAGCCCCTGCCGTTAATACCTGATTGCCCAGTTTTCCATCAATGATTAAACCTTTCATCGTTGTGTCCACAGCACTTTTTAAAGTGACTTTAAAGTCAGAAGAAGCTTGATCTGTGAATTCAAATCCCTGGCCTTCTAATCGAATGTCTATGTTTAAAGGTAAAACAGAATAACCGGTGAGGCTGTCAAGATACCCTTGAGTGAAAAGAGATTGCGCTTCAAATTCATCAACGTTGAGTTTCAATTTATAGGCGTCTTGTTTTAAGGAAGCATCGACTGACCATTGACCGGTGTTGGATGCCAACTCAAAATTAGTATTAAAATTTTCTATGTCACCTCGGAAGAAACCAGAGAGTTTGTTGATGAAAGGTAGTTCGAAATAAGCAGGTAATATTCCTTCTGGTAACAAGGCTGCTAATTGCGTCTGGCTTATAGCGGAGGCGTCGAGCGTAACGTCAAAGGTTGGTTGTTGCACTGTAAATAAACCGTGGATACTTCCGATCGCTTTAAGTTCATTGGTTTCGTTATCGCTATAAGTGAGTAAACCAAGATTGGATTCCAGCTTTGAAAACGGACCTTTTAGCCAACCACTAAGTGTGAAACGATCTGGTAAATTGACGTAGTCTGGAATAATATCTTTTGGCAAATAGGCTAAAATATCTGCTTTGGATGTGGAAAAAGTATCTACCTGAATATTGAGATAAGCACTATCCGTATCTAAAATATTTTTTAAAATGCCATTCGCTTTTATTTGCGTCGGGACAGGAGAATCTTTCCTATTGGTTTGTGCAATTAGTTGAGTTTGAAAATTCCGAAGATTACCGCTAGTCGTTCCCGATACAGCGATCGTGTCTGGAAGTTCGATAAATTCTGGTAAGACTCCGTCCGGAATGTAAGAGACGATCTCATTGCCAAGAGCTTTAAAGGTATGTAAGTTTATGTCCCAGTTTAGCAGGTTTTGCTGAGAGAGGTTTTTTATATTTCCATCAGCATTCAACTTCATATTGAAGCCGTCGAGATCAAAAGTTTGAATGTTTAAATTGTTAAAATCACCATTAATATTGGCGTTTAGTTTTAAAGGTAGATCCTTACGGTTTCTGAAAAAAGAAATACTATCTAATGGTGGATAAAAATAAGAAAGATCAGTACTGCTTTTAAAGTCTGCGATCAAATCAGATTCAATTTTTAATTGAGATAAAGGATCGATTACTTTTTCTAAAAAAGGATAACGGAGAATGGTGTGTTTGCTTTTGAGGACAGATTGAGTAGAAACGAAATCTAAATTTTTTAAAACAATTCGCTCTTCGGTAAAGCTAAAATTGCTTTGTAGTTTTTTTACTTCAAAATTTTCATTTGCCATCCCCGATAGCATTTTAATATTCGCAACGATATTTAAATTGTCATATTCGAAATCGCTTAAGTCTGCTGTGATGTTTTGCAAATCCATGTGATTATAATCAAAACCTCCAGACCTCGGTGCATTTAAAGCATCGTATTTGAAATCCGTTTTATGAATTTTTGCACTTGGTATTTTAAGATTTATATCATTTCCTCGGAGATCAAAAGAAGTAGCGGTACTTTGTAATTGATAGATTTTGGTTGATAGTTCCAGGTTTGACATTTTTAAATCAAAACTTACTTCCTCCATACTGAGGACATCCGCAGCGATGAAAAATAAAACCGTATCTAAAGAAGGAGATTTTTTAAGATCCGTTTCATTTTCTATCAAGGTCAAATCAATATGAGTATCTTTCAATTCTAATTGACCCAATTCGTATCGCATTTTTACTAAATCAATTTGTTTGATGCTTCCTTTTAAATGGCCAATTTGTGTACTTAAATCTAAAGCCTTTGCATCCAGATATTTGAAATTTATATTTTGCAAATCCAGTGTAGCATCATCGAAGGTTAAAGTCCAAGGATTACTATTTGCCGGATCGACTTCTGTAGTCGAATTTGAAATTTCCTCCTTTGATCCAAATGCATCTAAAATAAAATCAAAATTCGAACTGTCTTTTGTTATCCAAATATTTGAAGCTCCATCCTTTAAAGTGATTTGATCAAATTGAATACTTCGGCTTAGTAATTTATTTAATTTGAAATTTATGGCCAGTTCTCCAACATTCAAAAAAGTATCTTGTTGAGTATCCTCAATATAGACTCCTTTTAGAACCAAAGATTCTGGAAATCTTAAACGAATGGATTCAATATCGACTGTTGTTTGAAATTTCTCTTGGAGATAATTTTCTGTTTTTCCAGTAAGGTATTTTTGTACAGCTGGGATTTGGATCAGGATGGCGCATAGAAAGAATACCAGAAAGCTAAACAGCACCAGTCGGAAGAGCAGTTTTGATATTTTTTTTAAGCGTTGCCGCATTTATTGGAACATTGATTTCATTGGTAAGTGACGGCTCAATACTTTTGATAACCTCCTGTCCGATCGCGGAGCAGGCGAGTTAAGTCTAAAAACTTATAACGCAAATATACATATGTAATGTCTATACCATTAAGAAAGTGTGTCTATTTTTCTCAAGTTCTTTGGATAATGACTTTTGAGACCTTAAGTATCCGAATTTTTATAGGTAGGATGAACAAATAGAAGGGTAAGGAAAAATTTAAGGAAGAATTAGAAAGACGAATAAAGCTAAAAGAGCGAATCTCCTTGAAGGGGTTTTTAAGAACAAAATTCGTATTGATCATTAGCTTAAAGAAAAGAGGGAAGAATACAAAGGATGTTGTTAGAATAGCTAAATAATTGTTGAATGTCCTCCTAACTATAAAAAAATATAAGACTTAGAGCAGAGCCCAACATTCACTCACTCACTCATTCACTCACTCACTCACTCACTCATTCATTCATTCATTCATTCATTCATTCATTCGCTCATTCCTCTAACTCATTTCAGTTTCCCCAACAACTCTTGCGCCTTCTTATACAAACCACCTTCTTCCTCTGGCACCAATTCCAAATACTCTTTCGCCAATTCAATATCCTCCATCTTTAAATGAGTCAAAGCCAAATACCAAGTACCCGTCGCTTTCAAAGCCGTTCGACCATTATGAATCGGCGTAAAAATCTCCACAGCTTGATCCAGTTGGCCCAGCTCAAGTGAACAAATCCCACGAGCCAAAATCGCTTTGGTGTCATTCGGTGAATCTCGTAGATATTCCGTCAAACTCTGAGCAGCATTTTGATAATCTTTATTGTTGAAAAAGTTTTGAGCTTCGATGGCCTTAGGATTATTTTCACTCTTTTCTATGAGATTTATATCTTGGTGAAAAGCATACTGCTCATATAAAGGTTGCTGAAATAACTGACTTAAAGCAAAAAGGATAACAACCATAGAAGCCGCAATCGCCAAGCCAGTAAACAATCGACGACGATTAAAACCAACCACTTTAGCTTCTTTAGGAGGATTAGAGGTTTTAGCATCTTCGTCTTCAAAATGTTTTTTTCCAAGAGCCTCCAGTTTCGGCATCAAAGCTCCTTTTCTATTTTCCTTCACCAAAAAAGCATTCATACTTTTATGCAATTGAAAAGCCTCCGCAAAAGCAGGATCTTTCACAAGTCGAGCCTCAAAAGCTTCTCGCGACTTCCCATCCATTTTGCTTTCCAAATAATCTTCAAATAATTTGTCGAAATTCTCCATCTCTCTTTTATTTATATGACTTACTAAAAAACTTCAAACCAACTCCTCCTCATTGTTTCTCTATTTGCGCAGCGAATCTATCCCTATTTCGACTCCGTCGAAATCTATCCCTCATAAACCACCTTCCACCGTTCCGTACAAGCATTCTTCCTTCGGTAAAGCGTATTCACATTCTCCATTTCCATCTTCACCCGAATCGCCTCAGCTTTCAAACCCTCCGCATAGAGTTTCAAAAGTTTTTGGCAAAGATCACTCAATTGAGCAAAAGCTTTTTCCAATTTTGATTGCCGAATCTCCTCTTCTTCGATGATTTCCAATTGAGAAGCAGTCTCCTGTTCGTTAGTATATCGTTCCTTTTCTATATTTCTTACCTCCGTGTCCTTACTTTTTTTACGAATCTGATCAATCCACTTATTTTTACAAATCTGAACCAATAAACCACCGATAGGGCAGGAGAGGACATAAGTCGGATCACAAGCCTTATTATACATGGCAATAATCGCCTCTTGGAAAATATCTCTAGCATCAGCCATATTCCCACTGTTGTTCATAATCCAGCGAGTGACCGTCTTAGAATAATTTTCATAGAGCTCTTCCAATAATAGATTATCACCTTTTCGCAAGGCCTCAATATAGCGGTGGTCTTCGTGTCTCTTCATAATACTCGAAAGATAAAAATTCTTTAAGAAAATATGCCCATGTTCCAAAACTTATCCTTTCATACCTCAAGATGGACACTGAGAAAGCATAGGAAGCGCTGAGCTCCACAGAGAATAAGGATTAATTTTAAAACTCCGAGAGCTCTCTTCACTTTTTACCTTTCACTATTCGCGTAGCGAATCTATTCCTTCTCGATTTTAAATCGGGACTATCCCTATCACCGTAGGTAATCTATCCCTATTTCGATTCATCGAAATCTCTTAACACCCCTTAACAAATCTTAAGATTCCCTTGACAAAACAAGCGGTAAGATTCCATTATCCAATTCGATATCAGGGTATAAAATAACAGTAAATCTACTGTAATCTTTTTTAACCCAACATGACAAGGCCGGTACATCCGAGTCATAGGTTCTACCCTGTAGAGCCCTCTAAAACCTATGTTATTATGAAAACGAATTTAAAAATTTCAATGCTTGCTATGTGTATGCTTTTTTCTGGATTGACGGTTTCTTCTTTTGCCAATGTGCAAGTAAGAAACGTCGTAATTGAACAAAATTTATTGATGAATACTTCAGGATCGTATTCCTGGAATGCAGTTTTTGGAGCCCTTAGTTATACGGTCGATCTTGAGAATGTGGTGACTAATCAAAAGTTTCATTATGAGACTTCTGGGACGTCTGTTTCTTTAGGAGGAATTCCTTCGGGGACTTATGTGATTGTTGTGAGAGCGAAATTTGCTAATGGAAGTTCCATTATCATCATTGAAGAAATAATAAGCTAACTATAATTAAAGGAGTGGGGAAGTAATTAAGCTTTCCCACGTATTTTTTCTTGCAACCATATTTTATTCGAAACATTATCTAGTGTTTTAATTTTCTTTAAGCTCTCTTTTTTCTTTTTGTCCAATTTGTTGTTCTTGTAGATGTTAAGAAGGATGAATGTAAAGTTTCGATAATGCTGTTTTTGATTAGAAGAGAGTCTTTGATCTCTTTGGATATATTTTTCAAAAGATAAAATAGAACTTTCAACCAATTCACCATACGTTACATCTGCTAAAAATTGTTCATAATAAGTTTTAATAGTTAGTATTTTTGCATTGTAATTAAATCGATAATTCTCGAAATTATAATTCAAAAGAGTAGCTAAAGTTTGAGTATACTTTTTCTGATGAAATTGTAATTGACTGAGCGCTATTGTGGTAAAATCTGATTTGTTTTTATCTGAAATGTTGTCAGCGTAAATTTTGATGAAATTATCTGCCCAGTCAAAATAAGAAAGTTGACTGGCAAGTGTTACAATATTCGAAAAAGTAATACCACTAATCTTGTTATCTGAAAATAAAATTTCCTTTTCAATACCTGATTTATATAAAGTGAATATTTCTGGGTTGTATATTTTAGGGTCGATTCTAGATTTTGTGATTAAAAAATTTAATAAAGCAGTATAAGATATATTTCGATCCCCTTCATTCAATTCATCCATCCTTTCATAAAACAATGTCTTCACCTCTTTGTAAATCTCAAAGTCTTGAGTCGAAATCAATTCTGATACTTTTTTCAAAAGGGTAGGAGCTGCAAAGCGTTCAATATTTGTATTGAAAAAATTCTCATCATATTGCTGAGCATAAATCCGTTCCTGATTCCTCAGTTCTACTTCTATATGTAATTTTTCAATCGAATAAAAATGGTGCAAATGTTGAAAGGCGTCCTGTAATTGTAAAACAGAAGTCGAATTCTTTTCCGTATTTGGGTGGAAATAATGTTGCTTTCTCCATTGATAGTTTTCTAAAAAATAATGACTACCTCGCTCTGGATGTTCTTCTAGTTCTTTAGAAATTTTATTGCCACTTTTTTCAAAAAGCGAAAAGACATTGCGTCTACGGTATATCTTGTTGAGTAGTATTTCGCGATCAGTTGGTCGGTTTTGATGTTCTCTGAAAATTAAAAACTCCTCTATGACTTTTGTAAGCTTTCGGAATAGATTCCTAAGTTTTACATCGCTATATTTATTTTTAGGAAATAGAATTTTAAAAATGATTTCTTTCTTCGTTTGATCTAATTTGGATTGTTTCTTCAATTTTAAAAGCAAATCCCACAATCTAATTACACCTTCACTTTTTGTAAAAAAAGAAGATTGTAGAAAACTCCCAAAAGACTTATACTCTTCGGTTTTAAGTGCGTGGATGAGTAGAGTTAGCTTGCCGTTTTGCATTTAAGATTGAGTTTTGGCGATTGCAAAATATTATGTAATTAACTGGTAATTAGGTCATTAAAAATAAAAGTATATTTTTAGTCGATTACAAAATACCAAAAATGTCCTAAGTTTTATCAATCAAAATGCCTAAACTTGTAAAAGAATTAAAAACGAAAGGTAAGATTCCCAAAGCTTCAACGATAAAAAGTAAACAGATTACTGATGAAGCTCAATAATAGATTAACTATTAAACAAAAAATGAAACTCTTCTTCAATCTTCAAGGAGGAGAAGAGAGTGTTATGTTTTTAGTCGTAAGTCTAATAATTGTCCTTCCAATCTTTTCGAAAATTGATTTAAAATTTCAAAATGGAAACATTGCATTGCTCTTTTTTCTTCTTCTTTTGCTAATGTTTCCAATCATAGGTTTTTATCTAATTTATCGAAATGCCCGAGAACTTCCACGAATGTTTTACGCGTTAGAAAATGGAGTATGTGTAGAAGGAGAGCTCTTGAAAATTAAAAGTACAGATACTAGAATAAATGAAAAGGCATTGAGAGAAATACGGATCGGTTACGAGCTTTACGGAAAAAAATACATCTGTACGGAATACGTGACAATACCAGTTGGAATGTTTAAACAACATTTATTAATGGTCGATGCCGACGATCCAAATAATGCGGTTTACTTAGAAAAATTACCACATGACATCAAAAAGGAATTGAAACGTCGAAACCAATTTTTGAAATAAAAAACATTTACCGTTACTCTTTTTAGAATCACCGAAGATCTGTTTTAAAGAAAAAAGAGAACACAATTTTTTAACTTACAAGATCCAAAGTTATATCTGTTTAAGCATAATTTTCATAACCCACCTGCCCAAGTAGGTGCCAAGATAACTATGCCTTTTTTAAAAAATATTCAAAATAATATTAACAAAACCTTAATCAAAGAACCGATTATAACAACAGTATCTCATGGTATAAATAATAAACAATTCCTCACAGACAAAGCAAAGCAAAATGAATCTCAATAAAAAATTAACTATCTCCGAAAAGCTAAAACTTTTCAAGAATATACCTTTAGCAAAAATGGGTGCTGTTGCTTTTCTTATGGGCATGTTTATGGTAATGCTTGTGGCTCTTCAAAAACCAGATATCTTTTTTCAAAAACCAGAAATATTAATCCTGTTCATTTTTCCTGTCGTTGGTTTATTACTCATGTTTCCGGCAATCAAAGCATTTCCAAGAATAATCAATGCCATAGAGAATGGGGTTTGTGTCGAAGGGGAATTATTAGAATTCAAAACAACTGGAACGAAGGTCGGAAATCAACCTTTAGTGAAAATGAAGATAGGTTACGAGTTATACGGTCAGCAGTACACCTGCGAAGAACGAGTCATTGGACCTTCTAGAAATATTCAAAAATATTTACTCTTAGTCGATGCAGATAAGCCTAACAATGCTGTCTACGTCGAGACCTTACCAGTCGACTTAAAGATGGAGGTGATCCGAAGAAATAAAATTGCATAAAACTAAATACAGTATAATGAACCTCAGTTGTCCAAATTGTAATCAAAAAGCAAATACAAAATCGCCCGAATTTTTCAAAGAAGCACTCATTGAATGTAGTGCATGTGGGACGCATTATCATGTCGAAGGGCATGTTGTAAATATCAGCGACCGATCCTATAAACAAGTTGCTCAAGCACCCAAAGGAATACAAATCGAAAATCAAATCAACTCAAAAGTAATTACGATAGATTCTGAATTTCAGCGATCATGGATGAGTATACTCTTTGGATTATTTTTTATAGGTGTAGTAGGATTTCAATTTTTTCAAATACCACAATTGCTATCATTCGGTTGGCATTTGATTCCGCTAGCCTTGTTTGGAATAATCGGAATACTTCAAGTAGTCAAATCTTTTAGGAAGCGGATCATTCATATCAGTCCAAAGGAACTAAAAATTACCCATTCGATTCCCGGATTTTTTTTAAAAGACAAAATATTTCCGCTAACAGATTTTACTCAGTTTTATACTAAAAAAATAATCACCAAAAACAATGAAACATCAGTTGTTAGATTTTCCTTGCAAGGTATCTTGAAAAATGGAGCAGGTGAAGTTGGTATTCTTGGAGGATTTATGGAAGCGGATCAGGTGTATTTTTTAGAAAGAGAAATTGAAACCATGCTCGACATCCGAGATGTAAAAGTCAATGAAGAATATGACAATAGAAGCGCTATCAAAATGACTTTTGGAAAAGCTTATCAACTGATGAAAGCGGTGAGGAGGAATAATAAAGAAAGTGAAATTTAAACAGATACTTAAAACCAGACAAAGCAATAATAAAATGAAAAAGCAATTAATTTATTTATTTCTATTGGGAATCTGTTTGATGACTTTTAGCTGTATTCGAATACATAATACGATTCCTACAGTTCCTACAAATGATAAAAAAGATTATTCTCAGCTTTCTTATCAGATCACCAATGATTACCGTTACATCACGGAAACATTACGCTTCGTTTATGATGAAAAATACAATGATAATGCTTTGAAGTATAAGATATACGCCAATGATGGATCCATTGTTTTTTCAAATACTGATCAAGTTTTTCCCATTCGCTATGGCCGTAATCATATTGAATTAAAACTTCCAAAATCTACTTTCGCTCATTGGGGATTATTAAGTCCACTACTGCTCGAAGTAACCAACGCCAAGAATCAAAAACAATATTTAAAATTCAACTACTCCATATAATGAAATCAATAATCATTTTTCTATTGAGTTGCACTGGTGTGTGGCTCCATGCTCAGACCACTGGGCCAACTCAACCGGAAGTAAATTCTTTTACGCCAATCGGAGCTAGTGATATGGTCGATCTTTATTCTGGTGATTTTAATTATAACATCCCTTTGTTGGTAGTGCCTGGTCCCGATGGAGGTTATCCGATCAATATGGCTTATAGTAGCAACGTGACTCCTGGTGATGTACCAACTTGGGTAGGGCTAAGTTTTAATTTAAATGCAGGAGCAATCGTTCGAAATAAAAGAGGTATTCCTGATGACTTCCGAGGAGACGGAAATACGCCAGACCTTTTAGACAAGACGATATACATAAAACCCAAGAAAAATATCGCTATCACTTTGGCTCCAATAGATATGGAAATATTCAGTGCTGATCTTGGCCTTAAAGGAAAATTTACGCTCTACTTTGATAATTATAAAGGCTTTGGAGTGAAAGCAGGAGTAGATCTAGTACCTGTTCATGAAAATACGGAAAGCAAAATGAAATCCAACGGTCCTTCGATGTTAGGTTTAAATTTTGATTCTAAAGAAGGAGTGATGCTAACACCTCGTTTGTCAATGGATCATTTATTATCCAAAAAAGAAAAGGATAACGATGGAGGAACAGAGGAAGATAAAAACAAAGGAATTGGAAAAACCATCCAATCGGTTCAAGGCAAAATAGATAAATTGAAATCATTTCGAGTTGGTCATTATAGCGGACTCTATTTTGACCAGAAAGGAGATATTCAAATTACTGAAAAAGATTACATGACTGGATTCAATCTTTCGTTTGCAAAACATGCGCCGATCGCTTCTATATCCATACCTCGGAATACACTGAGTCTTAGTTACGCAACAACTTATGATTTTTCAGCCTTATATTTTAAAAATAAATCGATCAGCCTTCAGGGAAATTATTCGGTAACTAATATTACAAATCCACAGCAAAATGTTCCAATGTATGGCTCCCTATATACTGAACATAGAAAAAATGACCAGCAAGGCGTCATGGATTATTATCGAGAAAACGAAACTCCGGTTTCGAAAGAAACACCGGTACTTCCACTTACGATTCAGTCTTTTGATGTTTTTAATATTCAAGGCCATGGCATAGGAGGAGCGTTCAGATTATATCGGAATTCGGTAGGGCAGTACAAGCCTCAATATTCAGAAAGTAAAGCAACTAATATAGACCTAGGAGTAGATGTAGGGGTGGGACCCAATGTTATTGATATGGGGGTTGATGCAAATTTCGCAATGACGCAATCTTATTCAGGAACCTGGGAGCCAAGACGAATCAATACCCTTAAAGATTATAATTTTAAAAGTAAAAATCTTACCAATCCTTTATATCAACCAGCTTATTTTAAACTCATAGGAGAGTCAACACCACTTCCGATTTCCGAATGGAATAATATGGAAAAAGATAAACCAATTGCTTTTGATCTTGGTGATGTTTCTGACCTTTTAAGTAAGCCGCTGTCTTTCAAACCCAAAGCTTTTTCTACCTATAACTCAGGACGAAATAATCTGTCTTTAAATAAAAGTAATAAGCGAAACCCTAGAGTTATCAGTATTGAATATAAAACTAAAAAACAACTGGTAGACAGAACGATCACGGATAATGTTTATAAAGCAAAACACATTGTCAAGACAAATAGTGTAGAACCAATTTACTATGTTAGCAATAGAGGAAAAGATCATCACATCAACGAAATTTCTGTTCGTAAATCAAACGGTGTCGTCTATAATTATGCACTCCCTGCTTATAATTGGGACGAAGAGAAGGTGACTTTTGCTACAGATCAAAAAGATCCGGGAAGAACTAAGAAGGTACCCATAGCTGGATTGAATAGAGTAGAGAATAAACTCAGTGATAACTTAAAGGGGAGTGACGATTATTACTCCAGAGAAGTGACACCTGCATATGCGCATACTTACTTTTTGACGAGTATCCATTCGATGGATTATATAGATATCAAAAATGATGGATGCACCGACGATGATTTAGGATCTTGGACTAAATTTTATTATGAAAAAATCGACGGATATAAATGGCGATTTCCTTTTGATAATCAGATGGCAGATTTCATCGAAGGTTACCTCACTAATGATCATGATCAAAAGGCAACATATACGCAAGGGCTGAAAGAGTTGTATTATGCAAAAGCTATTGAAACGAAAACTCATTTTGCAATTTTTGAAACAGGCAATACGGCACTCGTCGATGCAAATCTATCTAAGCCTCAAAAATATTTAAAAAAGATTTCTTTGTATAGTAAGTCTGATCCGAAATATGTCGATGAGTTTTATTTAAATAGTAATCACGGATTGACGCCAATCAAAGAAGTGCATTTTGCCTATGATTATTCTCTCAAAGCAAATACTTCCAATCAATCTACTATTCCGAATTTTGATAAAAATATTGCTTCTACTGATAATATAGTTTCACCGATTGGGCAAGCAGGTCAAAATGGAACACTGACTTTGAAAGAATTATGGTTTACTTATAAAAATAATAGAGTAGGAGCGGATTCAAAATATCATTTTGAGTATGAAAATAATATACCTCATCCGGTAGCTTTTACCCAAGATCGATGGGGAGCTTATCAGGATAAGATTGGTTCTTTTGATCCTTATGAAAATCCATATACTTATCAGGAGACCTATACCAATCGGAATCAAAATGCTGCACTTTGGTGTCTCTCAAAAATCACACTTCCTTCTGATGGTGAATTGAGAGTGGACTATGAAAAAGATGACTATGCTTTTGTTCAAAATAAAAAGGCCATGCAATATGTCCCAATAACGGGATATGGAAATGGGTCTACCTTCGTTCCATCAAATGCCACGGATAGCAAAATTGTAGATCTGAAAACGTTGAATCGTATTTATTTTAAAGCAAATAATCTAGCAGAAGCAAAAGCCAGAACAGCGGGGATTAAAGATTTAAATTTTAAAGTATTCATGTTTTTAAACCGAGTAAAAAGTATCGGTCAAAGTCCAAAGAATCACGAAGATTATGTCAATGGTTATATTTCAAGAAATGACATTGCGTCTATTGGTTATGAGGCTACTAGGGGAGGCTTTGTAGAAATTAATTATGTTGCTCCTACCAATACTGCAACCTATAAACTACATCCTATTCAAATTGCAACGATTCAGTATATCCGAAATTTTAGATCAGATATCCAAACTTCTTTTGAGTTTAACACAAGCAATCCCATAACCTGGGTGCAAGGTAATTTTTCGAAATTATACAAGGCGATCAAACCGCTTTTTTCTGGTTATTATAAAGACAAAGCAAGCAAAGGCTGGGGGCAAATAGTTGTAGAAACAAAGCCAAGTTTTTTAAAGCTTAATAGTATTAATCAAAAGTATGGTGGTGGAAATCGAGTTCGAAAAATCACACTCGACCCTAAGGCTCTAGATGGAAATGTATACGGAAAAGAATATTCCTATGATTTACCAGACGGAACATCTTCCGGAGTTGCTGAAATGGAGCCAATCACCGGACATGAAGAAAATGCATTAATAAAACTAGAACGCTATACTCAAGCAACAGGTAATAAGGTTTTATATATTCAGAAAGAAACCGAAAATTCATTTGTAGAAACTCCACATGCTTTAGGCTTGCATCCAGGACCTAAGATTGGATATAGTCGTGTTATTGAACGTGCATTGACCAATCCTGATGTTTCAAAATCTCAGGACGGTATTTCTGTTTTTGAGTTTTTTACAGCAAAAGATTTTCCAACGAAAGTTCGGAAAACGAGTAACCCTTTTCGAACTGCATTTCCTCCAATCAATGTTCAAATTCCTTTTATTGGTCATGTCGGAATCAATAATGCCGGTTTTACAATGGGCTATGCGATTACCCTGAATAATGGAATTTATGGACGACAAAAAAGAGTAAGTGTTTATCCTTATTCATTCGGTGAGCCGTCTGGACAACCTGTTTCTATGGTGGAATATGTTTATAAAAAATTATCAGAATCTACATTAGATAACAAGGTGAAGTTTCTAAAAAAAGAAGGAGAAGTAGTGGATGCCTATTTAGGTAAAGAGTATGATTTTTATATTGAACAATACGAAAATGGAAACATTACAATGGGTGGTGGAATTCGACCAGATATAAAGATTAATGTGGTGCCACCTATCCCCGCGCCGAGTCTGATGCCGAGTATTCAATATTACGAAAACGTCAGTAGCTATCTAACCACCACCAAAGTGATTTACAATTCGCCAATACTAAAAGAGACCATCCAATACAAAGACGGAGCAAAAGTAATCTCCAGTAATTTATTTTACGATTATGAAACAGGGCAACCTATTATTACTGCAGTAACCAATGAGTTTCAGGATAATGTGTACTCGTATAACTTTCCAGCGCATTGGACTTATGATCGAATGGACGGAGCTTATAAAAATCAAGGAGCAGCTTTCAATGTGAAAGATGGGAGTGGCAATAAGTTTCAATTGAATGATGTCACAACCAATTGTGCTGATATTTTATTCGAAGGAGATGAATTGATGATTGATCAGAAAAAGTATTTCGTTTCAAATATTAATAGAAATACGAACGATTTTGATTTAAAAGATCGATTGAATATTAGATTGTCACTCTCTGGAAGTTCTTTGAAAAAAGCTTACATCGAACGCTCTGGATTTAGAAATTTACAATCAGTCAGTAAAGGAGGAATCATGTCATTGGAAGATCATAGCGGCTTTGATTTTTTTACAAATGATATGAGTAATGGAGAGGTTTATAGGAAACCAATCCTTCAAGCCAATGCCGTAGAATTTATCGAAGATTGGGATTTAAATTTCTCAGGCTTACCGGATCAATTAACCAATGCTAATGGAAAAACCTTATCCGATATTTACGAAAACGGAACAGCGAATCCATACGCTTTCGGGAAGTTGGGAATCCCAAGAGCATTGAGAACTTGGGCTTATATTCAGTCCCGAAAGCAGAACGAAAATCCAGTCAAAGGAGCAGGTGCTGGCTTGAAAATCTCTGAAGATGGTACTTTTGATTATTTCCCTTTTAATTGGGTAGAAGATACTTTGTATAATGAAAGAGCAGATTGGCGGTGGGTCAATCATGTGACACGATATCACGCTAATGGAAATTCTGAAGAAGGTGAAAATCGCTTGCATCAATTTACTGCCAGTTTATCGGGCTATAAAAATTTCCTCATAACAGCTTCTGCTCAAAATGCGGAACACCAAGAAATTGCTTTCGATGGATTTGAGGATTATGATTTAGATGCTACAAATAATCATTTCGGTGATGGTCATGGAAATTTCAATTTCAATCGATATTGGCTTTACCCTGAAGGACATACTGGAGCTTATAGTTTCAATCTCGCAGATGGCTTAGCTTGTCCAACTTGCTATTTTGAATTTGAATCCGATCTCAACGGAACCGAAATTTTTTTTACCCCTAAGACTGACAAGAAATATGTCTTGTCGTTTTGGACAAAGTTTAGTGATCGGAATAATATGCCTTTTAATCCACCTCCAACTAAAGTTCAAGTGCTTTCTGGTAATACTGTTTTGAAAACTTTTACGGTAGACCCTATGGCTAGTATGATTGATGGTTGGTATAAAGTGGAGGGTGAATTTGAAATGCCTACGAGTGCTTCTAAGTTTAAGTTGCGACTCTTTACAGTGGAAGATGATGATGTTCTTTTGGATGATTTGAGGATTCAGCCTTTTAATTCTTCTATGAAAACCTATGTCTACGATCCGAAAGATTATTCTCTCCAAGCAATCTTAAATGACCATAATTATTTTGTTGAATTTATTTACGATTCTGAAGGAGGGCTGATTCAAAAAAATGTAGAAACTGACCGAGGTAAAAAAACTATTTCCATTAATCGCTCTAACATCTCACAAAAATGATCAGATTTAAAATAATATTTCTCGTTTTTATTTTTCCTTTTTCGCTTCTTTCTCAAGGGCAAGAAGACGCAAGTGTGTTTTTGAAAAAGTCTACCGAAATTTATAAAAATGCTAAAGCAA
>CAKZTD010000188.1 GCA_937921595.1 uncultured Saprospiraceae bacterium | reverse complement strand
TTCAAAGTCGTTTTAGAATAACGATCTCCCAAACCACGAACATAAATATATTTTCCACCTTCGACGGTTACACCGGTAACACGTTTGACTGCCGCTGCGACGTTATTGTCACCACTTTTAGAAATCTGAGCGGAGGACATGACGTCAAGAACGGTAGCTGATTTTTTTTGAATGGCTAAGACCGCGGCTTCAGAACTGTTGACTCTTTTTGCAACGATGGTTGCTCCTAGGTCTAGCTCAACTGGATTTTCGCCTAATTGGATATCAATGGTTGTTACTTCATTGGCTTTGACGAGAACATCTTTAATGACCATATTGTCGAAGCCAATGTAGGAGCACTCTAAGGTGTAAGTTCCTGGCGAAACATCAAATTTAAAAACACCATCTAAGTCTGTAGAATTTCCAGTGGTGGTTCCTTGGATGACGACATTTCCGCCGATGACTTCGAAACCTGATTCGGCTTCGATGACTTTACCGGTAATGGTTCCGGTCTGAGCAAGAATTGTTTGCGCAAAAAAAGCCAGAGTAATACTAAGTAGAAAGTTTTTTAATTTCATTTCAAGTTTATTTTAACTGTTTGACCCAAAGGTCGTTTCAGTATTTAAACTTGAGATTAAGGAGGTGTTAATTTTGTGTAAAGTCGCTGGAGTTAGATGGTGTGGTCTCCTTTAGCTCAGCGCTAATATCAAAACGCTAACTGAAAAGGCTTAGGTTCTTTGTGCCTTAGTGCTTTTGTGGCAATTTAATCTCTAGAGTAATTTTTATAAGTCTTTCAATTCCATTTCATAATCATATTGCAAATCTTCATGGAGCGTTGCAACTGCTTTTTTAACCATAGTAATTTGCCGATCATAAATATTTTTTAAAATGGTACTCCTGTTCATGGAAGGACTCATTCTTTTGAGTTTTACACAAAAGTAAATGAGTAGATCCGCTTCTGTTTCTTTCTTTTTAGAATAACGGATGTACTTTTTAATGTTTCGTAGAATCTTGCGGACGCTTTTTTTAATAAAATAATAACTCTGAGTATTAATCTCTTCGAACTGGTTATCAATTTCATTTTTGACAGACTGAATATAGCCATTTTCGTTGGGCGCTTCGTAGAGCAAATAGGTGAGTAACTCTTTGTTTTCTTTTTTAAACTTAGAAAGTCTGAGGCAGAGTTCGAGAAGCTCTTTTGGAGATCGAGTGCTCAATTCTTTTTTGAGTTCGCTGACGGTGGCGGCTTTCATAGATTAAGTAGTTAAGTTTTAAAGAGGATTAAGAAGAGTAAAGTGGCGATTTGGAAAATCATCTAAAATCATGTCTGTTTTCTCTGGCTTGTCTTTCTCGCTCCAATTTTTTGAGCGGTTCCAATAATTGGGAAAGGCCATTGGTTTTGATGACATGCATGGTTTCGAGGTACATGCCTAGTTTTCCTTTTGGAAATCCTTTTCGAGCAAACCATTCTAAATAAGAAACAGGGAGATTGCAGAGCACCTGACCTTCGTATTTTCCGAAAGGCATTTTCATTCTGATAAGGATGAGGAGTATTTCTGGATCTGGAAGCATAGAAAGTTGATAAGTTAGTATTTATATAAGTTAGCAAGTTAATAATAAACACTGGTTTTGTTAATTTATTGGCTTGTAGACTTGCTAAGCTTGTTGAAGGTGAAATTAGGGAAAAAAATTAGAACCAAAATCAAAATGTCAATCAAAATCAAAAAAGGGGTTTTTCAAGGTTTTATATCGACTTCTAATAAATCAAAATCTTCTTCCTATCTTTCCGCCATGGACCTGTTCAATATAATCACAATACTTGTCGTTGTCTCCGCGGCTTTTGCTTACATCAATGAGCGTTTTGTCAAACTACCTTATACCATTGGAGCGATGGTGATTACCATTGCAATGAGTATGGTTTTGACGATTACAGGCTGGGTTGAGCCGAGTCTGACGAATCCTTTGAAGGAGTTGATTTCTCAGATTGATTTTAGTAGAGTCCTACTGGAAATCTTATTGAGTTTTCTTTTATTTGCTGGAGCATTGCATACAAACTTTGATCAATTGAAAGTCCAACGAGGGCCTATTTTGGCTTTTGCGACTTTCGGGATTATGGTTTCCACTTTTTTGATTGGAGGACTGATGTTTTTTATCTTACCCATGGTTGGGCTAAATATAGAATTTATTCATTGTTTATTGTTTGGTTCGCTGATCTCACCAACAGACCCGATTGCGGTTTTAGGTATTTTAAAAAAGGTAGGAGTTCCAAAGAAATTAGAAACGAAAATCGTTGGTGAATCTTTATTCAATGATGGGGTAGGAGTAGTGGTGTTTTTGACCATATTTGCGATTGCAGAAACGGGACTAGAAAATATAACTGCTGGAGAAATAGGGATGTTGTTATTAGAAGAAGTGGTCGGTGGAATTCTTCTTGGATTGGCTTTAGGGTATGTCGCATATCGATTGATGAAAAGCATCGATGATTATAGTGTCGAAGTTTTGATAACAATAGCGATAGTAATGGGCGGATATTTATTGGCTCAGTATTTACATTTTTCAGGACCTTTGGCGGTAGTCGTAGCAGGCTTAATCGTTGGGCATGATACCGTTCGAGGAACATCAATGTCAGATATTACGGAGTTGTATATTGATAAATTCTGGGAAACCTGGGATGCATTATTGAATGGGGTTCTTTTTGTATTAATAGGACTAGAGATCTTAGTATTGCCTTTTGAAAAAGCATATATTATCTCTGGATTGATTGCTATTCCGATTATCCTATTGGCTCGATGGCTTTCCTTATCCATTCCAATTGTACTTTACAGAAAGAAATTGAAATTTGTTCCGAATACCGGATTGATGATGACTTGGGGAGGTTTGAGAGGAGGAATTTCGATTGCTTTGGCCTTGACCTTAACAGCGGAAATGAGTCGTGATCCTTTTCTAATAATCACTTATCTAGTTGTGATATTTAGTATTATCGTTCAAGGACTGAGTATTGGGAAAGTGGCGAATCGATTGATTGGGGATTATAAAGAGGAGCCAAGTGGAGATGGCCATTAAGTGACCAAGTGATTGAATTACCAAGTCGTTAAGAAAAGAAGGAGTGAATAAAATATTAATTATTCACTCCTTCGATCATCCATCTTCTGTGGATTATTTTTTACTCTTTTTTCTAAAGAATATTATTTAGCCTCTTTTAAATAACCTTCCAACCATTCAGAGGTTTCTTTGAAATCTGCGAAACAGAATTCTTTTTCTATCAAACCAGGGATGAGGTTAAACGTTTCAAACATGGCCAAAGGTTGCCCGTGGACATCATTGAAAACTACTTTTATTCCTGCCTCCTGCAAATCCATAACCGCATCTTCCATGGCATAGAGACCAGATTGATCCACATAAGGAACTTTATCCATCCTAATGACCACAACTTTTAGATCGGGTAATGCCTTGATCATTTCCTGAAATCTGGAAGCAAAACCAAAAAATAGGGGACCATCAAGGTGTTTGATATAAACCATATCTCCGATTCGGTCAATGAGATTTCCTTCATCAATCCAAGGCATCTCCCTAGAGAAATCTTTTAGAGGAGCGGTCTGTGTTCGGTCTTCGACTACATCGGAGATCTTTTTCATAAACAATATGGCTGCTAAAATCATCCCGACTGCAACTGCTGCAATCAAATCATAAAATGCAGTAATTGCCAACACGATCAGCATAATAATAACTTCACTTTTTGGCAATTTAAAAATATGTTTTAATCCTTTGTAATCCATTACACCAATACCGACCGTGAGTAAGATACCAGCAAGAACAGCTGCAGGGATATTAGATGCAACCGGTCCTAGAGCTAAAAGAATGGATAATAATAAAAGCCCCGCTATCATACCTGATAATTTGGTCTTTCCGCCACTTTCAATATTAACTACCGTCCGAATGGTTGCTCCTGCACCTGGGATTCCACCAAATAATGCGGCAATGGTATTTCCAATCCCTTGACCAATTAATTCTCGGTCGGGATTATGTTTAGTCTTTGTCATATTATCTGCAACCACGGAAGTTAACAATGAATCAATCGTTCCTAATAATGCTAGTGAGATGGCCGTGAAAACATATGGTGTAATCTGCCAAAAATTGAAATCAGAGAATATTTGGAGATTAAGGGTGGGGAATCCGCTTGGGATAGTCGGAATGGTCCTATATCCGGGCGCGAAAAAGAAAGCCCCAATAGAAACGGCAAGTAATGCCACAAGCGTACTGGGTACAACTTTAGTAATCCTTTTAAAACCATAAATTATACCTATGGTTATTAAGCACAAAAATAAGTCTGTAAAGTTTATATTACGGAAAGCTCGAGGTAAAAGCTTTAAAGAATTAACGACTCCACTTCCACTGGATTTAGCCAATCCGATCTGCTCTTTTTCAATATCAGCAGGTGTGATTTCCGCAGCTCTTTCCATTGTGGCAGGGAAGTTTTCCAGAACAAGGATACCTTCTCGTTCTTCTTCTTTTAGAATTTTTTCAAGCAGTACTTCTTCAGCATGTGGTTTAAATTTAGCAATCATATCTGGGTCTTCACCAGGGTAGTAGCCTAACATTGGGAGTAGCTGTGTAATAATGATGATTACTCCAATTCCCGTCATAAAACCAGATACTACCGGATATGGAATATACCGAATGTATTGTCCTACTTTCAGCAAACCTAAGATGATCTGGAATACACCAGCTAATATAAATACCATCAAAATTGCTGGTATGGCTTTAGATAAATCTCCACCGTTGAGGGCAACTATCCCTCCGATGATCACCATACTGGTTGCGGTCATTGGGGCAGTAGGTCCCGAAATCTGTGTATTCGTACCTCCAAATAAAGCAGCGAAAAAACTGATAAAAATTGCTCCGTATAATCCTGCTTCAGGACCCATACCTGATTGCAGACCAAAGGCTAATGCAAGAGGTAGCGCAACAATACCTGCAGTAATTCCTCCGAATAGATCACCTTTAAAATGTGAAAAGTCAAAACCAAATAATTTCTTCATGATAGTTAAATATTGAAAGTAGAAAGACTCTTTTTTGTTTGTTTTTAGCGAATAATCTTCTTGATTACAAGAATATAGATTCAACATAGATTGCTTTAGAATAACAATGTATCCAAAGTGTTTTTATATGAAAGTAGAAAGGCTATCACCAGAGATTGATAAGTGAAGGCTTTGTTGGTTTGATTAACTCCTTTTGGGAATTAAGAAATTACTCGCGGAGGAGGAGTTGGAATATCTAGATGATAGATAGATTTACAAAACTTTATGTAATCTGAATTCTCTAAAGGCTGAGAATATGCCATTGCAAAATCGAAGTCAATGGTCTGAACTTTATTGTCTTTATCTTCTTCTGTTTCATACTCTGTTTCTCCATCTAAAGGATCGCAAATTTTATAGCTGATATGATCTGTTTCAAAAAGCCAGGCATAATAGGTTATTGAATTAGAACATAGTACACTCACTAAGGCCATCATTACAATGAACCTAAGAGACAAATTGTATGCACTTAGCTGTTTCAATTCTTAAATTTTTTAAAAAACCAATATTCCATTTCTTAGAACATTGAAATATATGAAAAGTTGAGAACTAGAAGAACTTTTTAGGAAACTTAATGAGAGATTTTGAAATTTAATTGTTTTGGGGCTTCAGAAGCAAAAAAAAGAGCACCTCCTGTTGCCAAGAGATGCTCTTCTGATAGTTAGTTTAGTATGAAACAAAAATCGGTTAAGATTATTCAGGAACAGTCACCTGAAATAGTGATGTACCGTCTGTACCCGCTCCGATTGTATTGAAAACGTTATTTTCTAGCTTTAAATTGTTGTCATTGAATTGTTTATAAGAATGCTGGTCTTGATCTTCCAAAAATTCAATGTCAATACCTTTAGCATATCCAGAGAAAATACTGTTGTGGTATTCACCACCAGCATTATCACGGAAAGTCAATGCTCGGCTATCAGGGTTTCCTATAGAAGTAACATTGAAAAACTTAGGCGTTGCATATGGCATTGCTGTTTCAGGGTCGGTACCACCATCATGCTCACCCCCTCTGTCCGCATTTCCAGAAGAAGGGTCTTGATGAACGATTACAAATTGGTTGTTTCCACGATATCCTTCGTCATAATCTATTCCATCATCCGCACAGAATACAGAAAGAATATGAGAACAGTTTACTGTTCCACCGAACCATTCTATTCCATCATCTTTATTAGCAATTACTTCTACATAATCGATCGTCGTACCAGTACCAACACCACCAAGTGTTAAACCATTAATTTCGTTATCTGCACCAATGTTTGTACCACCGTGACGGATAGAAACATATTTAAGGGTTCCACTATTGTCAGCATCATCTGAACCACCATAAATTCCGCGAGTTTCAGTTGTTGGGATTCCTTCTACAGCAGTATTTCCAGGAATTGAATTTAGAGAAGCATTCCCAAGGATAATCAATCCGCCCCATTGCCCTCTTGTGCTAGGAGAAGTATTTCCAACATCCCCTTTGAATGTAAAAATAATAGGCTCATTTGCGGTTCCATTCGCTTCGATTTTTCCACCTCTTGCGATGATTAATGCAGAAGCATCAGAACCTTCACCTGGCTTAGCTTGAATAACCGTACCCGCCTCTATATTAAGTGTTTGTCCATCATTTACAAAAACAAAACCTTCTAACTCATAAGTATTATCTTTTGTCCAATTGACAACATCTCCTGCAGCCATCATTGTTGCATCTGAAATATTTACTATTGTAGATCCAGCATTGATAGGAGGTGTATTTCCACCTGCAAGGATACTTTCATAAGCAGTCCATCCTGCGTACCATGCAGATCCAGATGGATCAATGGCTCCTTTATATGAAGTAGATGTCAAGCCCGAAGGAGCAGCGGAAGTGGTTCCAAGATCAGCCGTTGGACTAATCGTTCCACTTGCAAAGATAGGGTCTATTGCAGTATTTCCTGAAGTTGTAAAGTATTCTGCAAATGCTTCAGTTGCTAATTCGGCAGGTGTTTTTTCTGCTGGTGGGTCAGTAGTTGTATCATCATCTCCACAAGATGTAAAAATCATGGTCGTGAATAAAATACCAATAAAAAGGAAATTTAATTTTTTCATTTCTTTACAATTTTTATTTTCAAAATGATTTGATTGTGATCTTTAATTCTACTGCAAAGAAACTGGGAGGGTTTAAACTCTATGTTATTGGCGTATTAAGTTTGTGTTAAGTGTGGAGATAGGGGATAGGTAAAAAAAGAAAGCCGTACCAAAATGGTACAGCTTCTGACAATCAACAGTAATAAAAGGAATTTACATGAATAGATTTTTAATAGAATAATAGCTCAAAAACCTAGTTCATACAAAGTTCGGAACCGAAGTTCCTGGAAATAGGAGTCGTTCAAAAAATAGGGTTTTATCATTCTTGACAATGCCAAGAAAGCCTTAAAAATAGGAGGGCAGTAGGAAAATAGAAGGGGTTGTTGAATTGGCAATTGAAATATTATAATACCAATTCGTTTAGGAAATAGAATTATCTGTTTTTTGGGATAATTAGACTTAAAATAACCTGCTCGTTAAAAGAGTAAGAAAGTTTCGTCCAATGTCTTAATCATTATTGATTATCTTCCTTATGTGCCCAACCAGAACCTTCCTCTTGTTTCGAAATAAAATCAAGATGGAAAGCAACCATGATGTAGTCATTAGGATCTTCTAATTTAATATTTGAAGCCATCAGTAAATATTCTTTAGCTTCTTTTAAATGATTCTCTTTTTGATATTCCAAACCTACGCTATAAAATGCAAGTTGTAGATTTCTATTTGGTTCTTCATCAATGCTAAAAGGAAAGAATAATCCCTCCATCTTTTGTTCAATGGTTTTGCCATCTTTGGAAATATAAGCACAATCACTACTGACGATTCCTTCTTCCCATTCGGTAAATAATTGATCGCCATTTCTAAAATGATAGACACCATCACCTTCGAGGTTACCTGAAGCCCAATTTCCGAAAAGAGTATCCTGGCTTTCCCAGACGATCATTCCATTGCCATGTCTTTCACCTTTTTTGCTCTCACCAATATATTGGCTACCATCAAGGAGAGTAAATGTACCATAGCCATCAATCAGCCCTTTTTTCCATTCTCCGGTATACGATTCCCCATTGACTAGAAGAATAGAACCTTCTCCTTCCATAGAATTATTATTAAAATCCCCTACATATTCATGACCACAACTCCAGATGTAAGCACCTTCTCCATTCATTTTATCATGCTTCCATTCACCTTCGTATTTGGTACCATCTTCATAAGTGAATTCACCGTAGCCTTCTTTTATACCTTTTACAAATGTGCCTTTATAAATATTGCCATCTTGCCATCTCATCTCTCCTTTTCCATGTGGCTTTCCAAATGAAATTTCTCCTTCATAGGAGCTTCCATCTTCGAATTTAATGGAACCTATACACTTGGCTTTCCATTTTGGGCAATCTGATTTAAATTCTTGAATAAATTCTATGGAAGGAGTAGAATTAGGAAAAGGAGTTGATGCAGTAGATACTACTGAATTAGATAATAGTATACTTAGTGCAAGCAACTTTGTAAATACTAGCTTTGAAAGCATTTTGTGGAATTTTTTCTTTTGTTAATTAGTCTATTTGTCTTGAAGAGGTATTTCAAATATCTGACTTCAATAAGACTAAATCCATGCCGTAATTCTGTAAATGTGACCGGTTTTTAGAAGATATAACAAAAAAAATGATTGATAGGAATCTTAGGTGAGCTTAAGTTTTAATGTATACAGTTTTGATTATCAGGAGATAATTAAAATGAGTCAAATTTCCAATATTTATACTATGATTGGTTAATATAGAAAAAATGTGCTAAAAAGAAGAAAACTGTATCACCTCAACGGGCAATACAGTTTTTGGGAATGTGGATTAGAGAAATAAAAATTTATTCAGCAATGATTTCCAGTTGTGTCTGGATAGACTTATAAAGCGCGTTATTTTTTGAAGTCATATTTTTAGCGATGATCAATTTTAGCTTCGCATTTTGTTTATCTTGGTTTGCAATCTTTTCGACGCCATCAACATATAATGCAAATGCTATGTTTTGAGTTAATGTTTTGTTGGCAGCTAATTGATCTAAGGCTGCTTTTTTAACAGTACCGTCTTTGCAAATATACTCACAGCTTTCTTTGATCACTTTTCCTTTTTTCCATTCACAGTTTAATTGGTCTCCATTTGCAAATTGGAAAGTAGACGGACCATCAATTGTATTTTTTTTCCATTCACCTTTAAGTGTTGTATTCTGATGAACGACTTCACCATTTCCTTCTCTGATTCCGTTTTTAAATAAACCTTTAAATTCGCTACCATCTTTTCTTTGAAAAACACCTTCTCCGTTTGGCTTTCCGTTTTTCCACTTACCTGTATAAGAGGTTCCATTGATAAAAGAAATAGTGCCAAGACCTTGCATTTTATCTTTGTAAAAAGCTCCTACATAATTATGACCACATGGGAAACTATAAACTCCTTCACCATGCATATAGCCATTGACAAAGTTGCCTTTATATTTACTGCCATCATCATTTAGTTGGAAACCTTCTCCATGTCTGAAACCATCTTTAAATTCTCCTTCGTAAGTACTACCATTTTTCCAAGTCATTTTTCCAATGCCATGTGGAATGCCAAAGTTAAATTCTCCTTTGTATTTTTTGCCATCTTTCCAAGTTCGATTTCCAAAACAAGATTCCTCTTTTTTGGTGCAATCAATTTCATCAACGAAAGTATTGCTCGAAGACGCAAGTGTGATATTAAATAAAGAAACGAGTAGGAATACTGGTATTGCCCGAAAGGCCGCGGTGGTCGGTTTCATGGTGTAAAATTTTGGTATTGTAGGTTAAAAACTAGGAGGGAATATTAAATTGTAAGTATTCGTAAGTAATTGCAAATTAAGACTTATAAAATCTTATGTCAATTATTTAAATTAATATTTGTAAATACTATGTATAAATATCTGTTAATAAGGTACTTGTAATATTTTGGGTATTGGTTTTTTTATCAGGGAAACACATTTTTAAATGTTGTTAATACCCTTAAAAGGTTAGATTTTGAATGCAAAATAATTGACATAAAATAGGGTGGGATTCTTATTTAAAATAGCAATTGAGTAAGGTTTTTACACAAAAGCAAATTAAAAAGAAACAATGTCTCTTTATATAAGATTGTTAAATATTATGTCTGTCAAGTTCTTCGTCAAGAAAATATAAGAGCTCAAAGCAGCAAGTTTCTTTGTACTTTGGAGCCTTTGAATTATTAAGAATCGACAAGCTTATATTTGAATAGAAAAAAACTTCAAAATAACTTTGACTAAGTTTCAGGACTAGATTATTTGTGCTTACCTTTGTATCCCGTAATGTGAGTTCTTGTTTTACTTACAAGAACATTTTGTCAGTCTTTTAATTACGGAATTACAATGACCAAATATATTTTTGTTACAGGCGGTGTTACTTCTTCTTTAGGAAAAGGTATCATCTCTGCTTCTCTTGCTAAATTACTTCAGGCACGAGGTTTTTCAGTTACCATCCAAAAGTTTGATCCATATATTAATGTTGATCCAGGGACACTAAACCCTTACGAGCATGGTGAGTGCTATGTAACGGATGATGGTGCCGAAACTGATTTGGACTTAGGTTACTATGAACGATTTTTGAATCGGCCTACTTCACAAGCTAATAATATCACGACTGGTCGGGTGTATCAGACAGTTATAAATAGAGAAAGAGCTGGCGATTATCTTGGAAAGACTGTACAGGTAGTTCCACATATTACTGATGAGATCAAACGTTGTGCTCAATTATTAGGGACTACTAATAAGTATGATATTGTGATTACGGAACTGGGAGGAACGGTTGGTGATATCGAGTCTCTACCTTATTTGGAAGCACTTCGTCAATTGCGATGGGAATTAGGAAGTGATAATTGTTTGGTGGTGCATTTGACTTTAATTCCTTACCTCAAAGCAGCGAAAGAATTAAAAACAAAGCCTACTCAACACTCTGTAAAAGAGCTTCAAAAAAATGGAATCCAACCAGATATCTTAGTGTGTAGGACGGAGCAACCAATTAGTACAGAGATTCGACGAAAATTAGCTTTGTTTTGTAATGTTGATATTACTTCTGTGATTGAGGCTATTGATGCAGAGACAATTTACGATGTGCCTTTGTTGATGATGAAAGAGAAATTGGATAGAACAGTAATTTCTAAACTAAGATTGACCGATAAAAAAGAACCAGACTTAAGAAAATGGAAAACCTTTTTAGGGAAACTTAAAAACCCGTTGAATGAAGTGACGATCGGTTTGGTCGGAAAATATAATGAACTCCAAGATGCTTACAAATCAATCTATGAAGCGTTTGTTCATGGAGGAGCGATGAATGAAACGAAAGTAAAGGTCATTCCTATTCATAGTGAACAACTAGTCAACAACGAGGATGTTATTAAAAAACTAAGCGGTTTAGATGGTGTCTTGGTGGCTCCTGGTTTTGGCGAGCGAGGAATTGAAGGGAAGCTTCAAGCCATTAAATATATTCGGGAAAACAATATTCCGTTTTTTGGAATTTGTTTAGGGATGCAATGTGCTGTAGTGGAGTATGCGAGGAATGTTTTAAAGATTGAAGGAGCTTCTTCGGCTGAAGTAAATGAAGATGCTAAGAATCCAGTAATTGACTTAATGTCAAGTCAAAAGAAAGTGACTAAGAAAGGAGGAACAATGAGATTAGGTTCTTATGCTTGTGAAGTGACCAAGGGCTCGAAATCGTATGAAGCTTATAATAATTCTAACATAGACGAACGTCATCGTCACCGATATGAATTCAATAATAAATATCTAAAACAATTTCAGGAAAGTGATTTAAAACCTACCGGTTTTAATCCTGAATCAGGTTTGGTTGAGATTGTTGAGATAGCAAATCATCCTTGGTTTGTTGGTGTACAATTTCATCCAGAATTGAAAAGTACTGTTGAAAAACCTCATCCACTTTTTGTAGCTTTTGTAAAAGCATGTTTAAAAGAAAAAATAAATAAAGCTGGAACATCTTCTGCTAAAAGTGTTGAATATAAGTAGAGAAGGATTCTTAGATCCATTCAAAATGAGTAAAACTTTAAAAACCTCTTTACCTTTTTTTCTACTTTTTACCATATTAACTATTGTCGTTAAAGATAATGGTTTTTTCTGGGATACGCTGTTACAAGCGTCTAAGTATGCCCACTTCTATTATGAAAATAATTTTCAAAAATTACTAGTTTCTGCTGATTTGGATGCTGGTCATCCGCCTCTATTTGGAATCTATTTAGGAGGTGTTTGGAAAATATTTGGCCGTTCTTTATTCGTTTCTCATTTTGCTATGTTGCCCTTCTTACTGGGGATTGTCTGGCAAGTTTATCGACTCATTGACTATTTTGCAGTAGAGCATAAATTCCTAGTGATGCTCTTAGTCTTGACCAATACGATCTTGTTGGGGCATAGTACTTTAGTCTCTCCTGATGTCGTTTTCCTTTTCTGTTTTCTGTTGAGTTTGAATGGTGTATTGTATTTTAAAAAATGGCAAATCATTCTTGGTACAATTGGTCTGGGCTGGTTAAGTATACGAGGTATTTTCGCTATTGCAGCTTTGATGGGAATTCATATTCAAATCGATAAAAAATTAAAACCTTTATCCGTTTTTATTCCGGTGATCTTGACGACAGCAGGGTATTATATTTTTCATTATTTTGAAACAGGATGGCTATTGTCCACACCTCATGAAGGTTGGAGTCACCATCGAAGTTTTGTTGGTGTAAAAGGCCTAATTCGAAATATGGGGGTCCTCGGTTGGCGATTAATAGACTTTGGAAATATAGCTTTGTGGATCGCATTTATAGCATTGTTTTTTAGAAGTGGTTTTGTCCTTAGGGATAAACGAATGCGAACTTTATATGTCATCCCATTGATGATTTTATTGTGTTATACTCCGGCTTTGATCTTGTTTCAAAACCCAATTGGTCATCGCTATTTATTGCCATTTTATATTTGCTTTGCGGTCTTGGTGGGGATTTGGTTTACTCATTCTCAATATAATAAAAAATGGTTGTTTGGTTTGTTGCTCTTCATTCAGCTTAGTGGGAATTTTTGGGTTTATCCAAAACAAATCGCCAAAGGCTGGGATTGTACAATGGCGCATCTACCTTATTATGGTTTGATGGATGAAATGAAAACCTACATTGCTGATCAAAATATTGAAAAAAGTACTGTCGGTACTGAGTTTCCAAATATTGGAAGTAGAAAATACATTGATTTAAATGATGACCTTAATGGTTTTCCTGTTAAGAATATGACCGAACAATCTTACATTTTATATTCTAATATCTTTAATGATTTTTCTGATGAAGCGCTTATTGATTTGGAGGAAAATTGGATAGTCGAAAAGGAATTGAAGAGGGGACAGGTTTGTGTGATTTTGTATAAAAAAGCTTCTGAAAATTAGAAAAATAATAACAAATAAATGAGAAAGTTAAGTCTAAAAGAACTCCAAAGATTAAGCCCTTCAGAATTTAAAGAGCAGGAGAAAGTTCCTTTAGTGCTTATCCTTGATAATATCCGTTCTGGCTTGAATGTCGGATCTGCATTTCGAACAGCCGATGCTTTCGCTTTAGAGAAAATATACCTCTGCGGAATCACTGCCCAACCACCACATCGTGAGATTTTAAAAACGGCAATCGGTGCCACTGATTCTATGGATTGGGAACACCATACATCTACCACTGATTTAATCAAAGATTTAAAATCACAAGGCTTTAAAATAGTTGCTGTTGAGCAAGCAGAGAAGAGTACAATGCTTCAAGATTTTAAAATAAGGAAAGGCGAAAAGGTCGCTTTAGTTTTTGGAAATGAAGTGAAAGGAGTCAGTGAAGAAGTGATGGAGATTGTTGATGAATGTATTGAAGTTCCACAGTTTGGAACCAAGCATTCCTTGAATATATCTGTTTGTGTGGGAGTAGTGGTTTGGGATCTGTTTAAGCAAGTGAGCAACTTAGCAGAGTAACAAAGGAACAAGTTAGCAATGGTCCTCTGTTATTTTGCTAACTTGTTCCTCTGTTATCGATACCCATACTTATTCATTTCGTCCAATCGGATGCTTACTTTTGCTCCAAAGAAAAATTGATTGAAAGAAGTATTCGTAGAAGCATCTGCGGGTAATTCATCAAGGTAATTTAATGCCTTATCCAGGTCTTCCCAATCCGCTTCAAAATATCGATGATACATGACCAATGGAGTTACCGTAAGGTAATCCGTTAGTCCAACATCAAGTCCAACACCAAGCCCTGCGCTAAAAACAATATCACTTGTTTTATAACTATCCTTGTTTATAGTAAGATCAAAATAATTGACACCTGGAGAAAGAATAAAGTGAAATCCTTTTTCAATGACTTGTCCATCTTTCTTAAAGGTTGGACAATTACAATCGTCTTTGAAATTCAAAGGATAGATATTCGTATTTAAATGTAGACCGTAAATATTGGATTTCAGATTAAAAACATCTCCCAATGGAGAAGTGATATCTGATTTGAATTGACTAAAATTTAGTTCTGGCGTAAATTCTACACGTACCTTTTTCAAACGAAACCAGTATTCGATTCCTACTTTAAAGCCAGTTTTTAGAAAATCATCCTGATCACTAAAGTATTGCCAGTTGGTTTCTCCATTGGTTCGAAGTCCGGCGTTAATACCAAACTGAGCAAATAGGGAATGGGAGCAAATAAATAAGGCAATAATTATCAAGTACTTTTTCATATGAGTATATTTTCTAAAAATAAAAATTTAGCTTGAATCTCTCGTTACAAAACGTAAAAGGTTCTTAAGTATTGTCGCAAAAAGAAAACCTCCACCAACTTGAACGAAGCAAGATGAAGGAGGTTTCCAAAAGGCAGAAATTCTTATTTCTGTAAAATAATTCTATTTGTCAATGCTTGATTATTACTTATTACTTTCAATAAATAAATACCTGAAGCATATTGAGATAAATTTATCGTTGCTTGGTGATCTAAAGGAGCCATCGACATCTGTTGTAACAATTGCCCATTTACAGAATACACTTCAAGCATTAAAGTTTGATTTAGAGGATTCGAGAATCGAATATCAACCTGCCCTTTAGTTGGGTTAGGTAATATTTCGTAACTAGTTCCAGCTAATTCAAAAACAGCATCTGTAATAATTGTTGTAAAAGAGAACACATCAGAAACTGTATTTCCACATTCATTAATGCTTGTAACTCTCCAATAATAAGTTGTTGAAGGATCCAATGGTGTTGTCAAAGTGTAGCCTGAAGTAGCAATGTTTTGACTGACTACGATATCTGTAAAGTTAGCATCTGTCGCAATTTCTAAAGTATAATTATCTGCGTCAGTAGCAACAGTCCACTGTAAAGCTGGTAAAGGGTCAACTTCTATTGCCATATTAGCAGGTGTAGAAAGTGAAGAAGCTGGAGGAGCAGATTCAATAACTAGAGTAGAAGGTGTTCCAACATCATTAATTCCATCTTCGATGTAAAAGGTCAAGGTGTAAGTTCCTGCAGGTACCGCCGAAAGATTACTTACCGTACCAGTCACTGTAGATCCTGGCATTATCTCATCTGTTGCTACATCGAAATTCACATCAATCGTAACCACAGGATCAATAGTATATGAGATGTTTGAAGGATTTTCAAAGCTATTTCCAACACTGATTTCATACTCAATGGTTTCAGTATTACAGATCGTATTTTGATTAGGCGTTACATTAACTGATAAATCAAGTAGGGTAGTAAAAGAGAATATTTCTGATACTGTATTTCCACAATTACCCTGAGCTGTTATTCTCCAATAGTAAGTCGTTCCATAATCTAAATCCGAAGTAACATTGAAATTCGTATTTGCCGTCGTTGTCGTTGCTACAACATTAATAAAGTCAATATCAGATGCAACCTCTAATAAATAATCGTCAGCATAAGTCGCAGTTTCCCAGTTGATAGCAGGAGTAATTGCAATATCATTACTTCCATTTGCAGGAAGACTTAAAGCTGCCATGTCTGGAGTGTCTTGTACAATGTAAGAAACAGAACCTGTATTACTTGATGTTCCATCATCTCCAACGAACATAATTTCGTAGGTGCCAATTGCAGCGACTCCAGTTACGTCAACATTGGTACTTGCACCAGGCATAACAGGATTGGTAGCAAAAGCAACTGTTGTTCCTGCCGGATTACCACTTGCCGATAAAGTAACTGGGCCTTCAAAGCCATCACCAACAGTAATTTCGAAAGAACCATTTTCATCAACACAAACTTCTATTTCGTCAGCACTTGCAGCAATAGATACATCTGGAACGATGATAGAGCAAATTCCAAGAGACCAAGCATTAATGGCACCTCCATCTTGTCCAGCACCATCAACAACTGTTAAAGTCCAGGTACCAGCAGCACTCTCTCCATTAAATAAAGAAAGTAGATCGATCGATTGATAGTTTCCAGCAACAGCTGTTCCACCACCTTCACAACTAACCGCAAAATCAGCATCAGTATTTACTGCATTATCATCAAAACCAACAAGTATATTATCTTGGCTACATCCAGATGCTGCAAATAATTGAACAACTGTTCCAGAAGGAGATTCTAAGTTGGCACTTAAATCACCAATATAAGTATGAGAAATATCAAGGTTTTCAACATTAAGATCTACAATTTCACCTTCGGTTGCGATTACTAAAGTTGAGGTCACGGTATTTGGAGGACCACCATCAATAGTTACAGGAACATCTGCTGAGTTGGAAGGTCCACAGGCAATTTCTGCAGTTGTGAAACTCCAGGTTGGAGACCATCCTCCTTCACCACAAAGATTCATTGCTCTGACTCTCCAGAAATAAGTTGTTAGAATTTGGAGTTCTACTCCATTATAATTTGCATTCGAAACACCAGTTGCCATGTCAATAACATCTGTAAAGGCTGCATCAGTTGCTACCTGAATTTCATAAGAACTTCCACTTGTCGCATCCCAAGTATATTGAGGAATCGTAGAAGCATCTATTTGAGCATCAGGAGGAGATTGCAAACTTGCTGCTGCTGGAGCACCATCAAGTACTGTCAAAAATATTTGAGAGTTAGTGGACTCTACGCCATCTGTTCCGTCTACCTGAATATTATAAGCGCCGGTTGCTACACCAGTTGTCGTTATCGTCATTGCTGAAGTTCCACCTGGAGCAACTGGATTTGGAGAAAATGTAGCCATTGCACCAGCAGGTAAACCACTTGCACTTAAGGTAACATCAGAAGCAAAGTTGTCAGAAGCCGTTAAGTTGAATGAAGCTTCAACAGGCGTACAAACTTCTTGAGCACCAGGATCTGTAGAAATATTGAAACTACAATTTTTGCCAGGAATGTTTAATATACCTGTATCATTTGGATCTAACCAAAATCTCAAACCAGTTGCTGCAGTTCCTCCACCTTCCCATGAAGTATAGAACCAACCATAAGAATCATAAAGATCATTTCCACAAGCTGCACCACCACCATGTAACTGTCCGACGACCTGATGTTGATTATTAAAAACAGGAGATCCCGAAGAACCAGGCTCTGTTGTTCCAATATCCCAGTCGGGAATAATAACATGATCTGCATTAGTGATGTCTACTACTGTATTATTCAATCCGTTTCCTGGTTGTGCAGGATCGAATTCAAAAGAAATTCTTTTTTCATCAGTTGAAGGGTGGTGAATACCAATTATGGTATCCTGAGGCATTTCAAACTCAGCACTCCAGCCTGCGAAAAACGCATTAGCAGTTGGAGATACTGGATCGTCTAATTCGACTAGCGTCATATCTGATGGAGCATAAGCACAACGAAATATTGCTCCTGTATTAAAATCATTTAATTGTCCATCGCCATTTCCTCCACTTTGAGAAGAACCAGGTTCACGACAAGTACTATTTTCAAAATTCCAATAGGTTACCAGACTTGCTGCATTACCATTATTAATTCCACAATGATTTGCAGTCATAAAGAATGGTGTACAATCATTATTTACATTGTTTACTAAAAATCCAGTACAGAAAGTTCCACCACCGGTAGAAATAACGGCTACTGATTGAATAATATCCCGGTATCCATCAACAATTCCCCAACCATCTGCAGCATTACAGATGACATCCAGGTTACAAGATCCAGAGAGGACACTCATATTTGAAAATCCGATAAAATCGTGATTGATTGATTTCAATTGTAATTGAAGATTACTTTTTTGTTCTTCTGGAACTTGTACTTCTATGATCAGATCATCACCATCTACTACTGGAGTCCAAAGCTCTTCGTGTTCCTCATTGTCAGCAGGAGTAAAAGGTCCAAGGATAGTCTGGTAGTCTGATGAATATAAAATCAAACTACCTCCTTGTGGCATGTTGTATTTTGAAAATCCAAGATTCAGAGACTCGGCACCTTCAGAATTTATTCTAAAACGCCATACGGCATTTCCATTAGAAGATTTTTCCCAAACTCCATCAGTCGTTGGATTAATTTCAACATCGAATGTTTCGGCAAATTTAGGAGCAATACCTGGTCCTCGTCTTGCTAGCTCTGCATCTAGCAGATGTTTGTTATTTAAGGTAGGCAAAGTAAATGCATCTAATTCGAAAGCTGGATTTATATCCGGAGCTAGACGAATGTCATTTTTTTGACTAAAAATAGTAAAGGGAATGGCAATTAGGAAAAGTACACGTAGGAACATTTTCATCTGTGAGTTTTAAATTAGTTTAAAAGAATAAAAGGCTGTTTAAATATGGCGGAAGTCAAAAAGAATAAAAGACATTATTAATTTAAATAATGTTATAAAGTTAAGATAGAATAAATCGTTTGCAGAAAATTGAATCTGATAAAGCGATTTTTGATAAAAAACGGACAATATTACTAACTTTGTGCTATCAAAATTCATACTAGATTTGAAGACGAAAACATTAAAAAAAGATAAAGTCAATGTCATCACGCTAGGTTGTTCTAAAAACCTAGTAGATTCAGAAAATATTATTACGCAACTGCGTGGCAATGATTATGAGGTGACGCACGAGAGTGAAAATGATGATGCGAATGTTATCATTGTAAATACTTGCGGATTTATTGATCTGGCAAAAGAAGAATCTGTCAATACAATTCTTCAATATGCAGAGGTCAAAAAGAAAGGTGGTATCGATAAGTTATACGTGACGGGCTGTCTTTCAGAGCGTTATAAAAATGATCTGGAGAAAGAAATTCCTGAGGTAGATGCTTACTTTGGTACATTGGAACTGCCTGGTTTATTGGCTAAGCTAAATGCAGATTATAAGCATGAGTTGATTGGTGAACGTATCATCACGACACCTCAACATTATGCGTATTTGAAAATCTCTGAAGGTTGCAACCGAACTTGTTCGTTCTGTGCCATTCCATTGATGAGAGGAAAGCATGTTTCGCAGCCGATCGAAGTTTTGGTAAAACAAGCAAAAAATCTAGCAAAACATGGTGTCAAAGAATTGATGCTGATTGCTCAGGAGTTGACTTATTATGGTTTAGATATTTATAAAAAAAGAGAATTACCAAAATTACTTAGAGCATTGTCAGCGGTTGAGGGGATTGAATGGATTCGATTACATTATGCTTATCCTAGTAAATTTCCGGAAGAGATTTTTGATGTAATGGCAGAACTTCCTAAGGTTTGTAATTATCTGGATATTCCTTTGCAGCATGCAAGTGATACCGTCTTGGAAAGAATGAGAAGACAGATTACGAGAAAAGAAACAACGGATTTGATAAACCTAGCTCGGAAGAAAGTGCCGGGTATTGCGATTCGAACGACCTTATTGGTTGGGCATCCAGGAGAGACAGAAGCGGAGTTTCAAGAAATGGCAGACTTTGTCAAAGAAATGGAATTTGAAAGAGTAGGTGTGTTTCAATATTCGCATGAGGAAAATACGATTGCTCATGATTACGAGGATGATGTTCCTGCGGAATTGAAAGCTGATCGAGCCAATCGGATTATGGAGATTCAACAATCTATTTCTTTTGAAAAAAATGATGAGAAAGTAGGGCAGACATTAAGAGTACTTTTTGATCGAAAAGAAGGAGAGTTTTTTGTTGGTCGAACAGAGTCGGATTCTCCTGAAGTGGATAATGAGGTATTGGTTCCTGCCGCTGAAAATTTTGCCCGGATTGGAGATTTTGCGATGGTGGAAATTACAGAGGCTTCTGATTATGATTTGTATGGAAAGATTGTCTGATTGATAAATTGATTTTAATCATTCGTGAGTTTTTTGTAAAAATCTAATTCACGAATGATTTTTCAATTAAAATAATTTTCTGAAAATTCAGTTCATAGTAATATCTGTTTACGCGAATAATTTTTCAGAAAAGCTATGAATTTTAAAAAGTACCTCAAAATATATTTACTACTTTGTGCCTTCCATTTGGTTTTTGCTACTCACTTATCTGCAAAAAATCAATTCCCACTGATCCTACCTGATAGCTTTCCATCCTTGGTGTTTAATTCAGACCAATATTTAGTTTATTCAAAAGTCAATAAACTTGATAAGAAGTGGAAGATCGGTTTATCATTTGGTTTGTTGTCATTTAAATCTAGTCCAATTTTACATTTATTAACAGAAGATCCAAGTAAAGCAATTAGTAATGAAGTCTTTATAACTTTTAGAGGAATCCCATTTTCCACTTCTAGGTCATTGTATTTAGTAGAAAATTATAAGCAGAGAGAAGGATTTTCAACCTATCCTATTTTACGATTACAGCTCGAACGAAGCATTTCAAATAAATTAAAATTAAAAACTGGCCTTTCTGTTTTTACGACAGCTACGACGGGAGGGAATGTTAAAAAGGCAATACAGGATACTGACTTTGAACATGCTGCTTTGTTTAATCGAACTGGAAATTATTACCTTTTTGAAATAGGTACGAACTACCAGTTTAGCAATAAAAAATGGAAACCATATGCTGGACTCTCATTGTTATTCAATTTTGCAAAAACGAACTATAGAGGATATGTCATTTATGGAGCGGATAAAAACATTGTTCGTAATGTATCTCAAAAAGACATATTTACCGACTGGTATTTTTATTTCTACGCTTTTAATTGTGAAGTAGGAGTGAATTATCAGTTGTTTAAAAGATTAGAAGTCGGTTTAGATCTTCACTCTATTGGTGCTCCTTTTTATAGAGACTTTACGATTCCGCTTCCTGGTATTCAATTGAATTATTTGTTTTAAAAACTCAATTTCTCTTCCAAATCAACTTTTTCGTTTTTTGAACTTCGTCTGTTTTTACATTTAAATAATAAACGCCTTCAACCAAATCCAATTGAGGTTCAAACGAATGAGCACCAGCAGAAAGATGATCCCAGTTTTTTTGAAAAACCAATCGCCCAAGATTATCATAAATTTCTACATTCAAATCCGTTGACTCTTTTAAATCAAAACTTATCGAAGAAGTCTGATCAAATGGATTCTGATATTTAAGGTCAAATGCATTAAAATCCAAATCTTGGTTACTTACTGAAATAGAATCGTTTAAGCCAAGAAATAATACAAAACCATCATGGTCAGATGCCCGATAAGGAACGAATGGATTGTCAACATCACTATCTGGATTATCAGAATTACCTCTGGCATATTGCATTTCGTTCACGGTTATATTTTCCAAGTCATTGGAAAGACAGTGATCTAGAATCTGAGCATTACCTCTAAAAACATAAGAATATTGTTGATCTTCTGGAACGCTTAGACTGTGATTGGTAATTGGAATTTCAACGATATCCAAAACCGGAAACTCAGAGCCCAAAGAAGCATCACCGGTTAATTGCGCCAGCACATCGACATAACCATCAGAGAATTGGAACGCATTAAAATCGCCTACAACAACAAGGTTTTGATATTGTAAATCTCGAATAATATTAGCTACAGAAGTCGATTGCTCCCAACGTTTGGTTCGCACATAAGTTGAATTACCTCCTTCGATTCCACCCAAAGAACGAAGGTGAAGATTGAGCACTCCAATCGGCGTTGGTGGGTCGGTAGCAAATTCTCCTTGGAGTAGCAAAGGTGGTCGATCATGTAATAATCCGCCAAGGCTCAATATTTCATCAGCAGCCCATTGAGTAATTTGAATATTTTGAATCGTATTTCTAACCAAGAATCCATTATTGATTTGAAAACTTCCACTTTGATTTCCCAATTCCAAATAAGCAGTGTAGTTGATATCTGGCTGAAGCTCGGATACTTTATCTGCCAAAGCCTGAAGCGTTGCCAAATCGCGAACTTCTTGAACTGCAAGAATGTCCGGAGCACCTAATTGATCGATGACATAATTGGCGAGTTTGGATGTTCGAGTAGGAAAATCACCAGAAGTGTTGGTATAAACAAAGCAGTTTAAAGAACCAATCGTAGCTTCTAATGCTTCTTTTTCTCTTACTGTTGAAAATATCCTATCTCCTTCAATATTTACTTCATCGGGGATTACTTGATAATCACCATTGGAAAAACTAAGAACACCAGAAGCGGTAGCGGTCACACCAGAGGAATAAGGAGCACCTCCTGACCATTGAAGATTGAGTTGAAAAACCTCTGGGTTTCCATCCCAAACTGGAAGACCAGAAACTCCAGGATACTCAATCCCAGGTTCTCGGAAAGCTCGTTCCGATTTTAAAGTAAGCGAAAGTAAATCATCATTCCCTGGTCCAGTAGCAATAGCATTCGAAAAGGAAACGCGCATGCCTTCCAATCTTTCAACATCAGGAATAATTTGAATTTCTCCAGAAGGAATGTTTTCGTCTAGAATAAAAGGAGAAGGAAGTTCTACCCCCGTAGAGTCAACAATAAAGCTGATATTGTCAGGGCCAAATTCAGTTAAATCAAAATACTCTTGAATGGTTCCGGTAACTGTTACCAAATCTCCAACTTCAAGGTCAAAAGGATCACCTACATAAATCATAATTCCATCAGAAGTCATCGGGTCATTGTCAGAACGATCCGGAGGTGTTTGTATAAAAAACCGATCGTCTGTAACTAAGGTAACGATATTGCGAGGGGCAATGATGAGCGAATCCTTATAAGGGCTAGAAATTCCATCACCTTGAATTTGCCAAATCTCTAATTCAGTTACTTGAGCAAAGCCATTAGTATTAATAAATAGAAAAAGAAAAATAGGAAAAATGTATTTCATAAGACTCATATTGCATTCATTCGTTCAACAAAACCATAAATATTGCTTAATTTGGTTTAAAATTAAACAATCTGCGGATCAATTTATTTTAACATAGAGACTTTGGAGATTATTAAACTTCCAATGTCTTATATAAGTCATTAGACGGAACCTGCTTACTCCGATATTGGGCAGATTTTGATCAGCGATGTACCTTTTTAACGAACACCTTTACACCATTTTTATGTCAGACACCAACACTTCATTTTTAAACAGAGCCCAAGATCCGATTATACAGGCCGCCATTGTTTTTGGATTAGGATTGATCGTGATGATTGGAGGAAAATTGATTGGCTTGACCAATATTTTGAGTGTAAGCGATCGATTTCCTTGGATGACTGCTTCGGCTTTTATTCTATTCTTTGCGATGTTCAATAGCATTTTTAGTTTGTCCTCAGATGATATGAATAAATACTGGGGTCGATCTATGTTATCTTATGCAGGACTGGTTTTATGTTCAGGATTGTTAGCCTATTTATTTTCCTCGATTCCAGTTCGAGAAGCAGGATCTTATCGATGGATCATCATTATACTGACTTTTGGATATTTGGTATTTATGGCTATTGTTCGATCATTGAAAAGTATCGTAGAATTTGCAGAGAAGGAAGAGTGGAATAGTCCGAAGCAACGAAAGCGCTAAAAGAAGTCGGAGATCAATTTAGAAATGAGTGAATTAATAATTGAGTGTAGTTTAACCTAGGAAAAAATGGCATAAGGTATTCGGTTTTCGGGCTCTCCTAATGCCGAACACCTAATACCGTTTACCTTTGGGTTAAAACTAAGTGCTTAAGAATTATGTTAATACCTTTTAAACCGGATTCATATAAAACTTAAAAATTAAAAAAAAATAAAATCACATGAGAGTATTAATTATTTTATCACTGATATTTTCCTTTGCTTGC
>CAKZTD010000187.1 GCA_937921595.1 uncultured Saprospiraceae bacterium | reverse complement strand
TACGGTATTCCTCCCTGCGGTAGCCTATGATCTTATTCCCTCAAAAGGAATTTTACTTAGCTGTATAGAACGGTTCTTATTTATTTTTGCCATTACCCTACCCTTTGATATTCGAGATATGAAAGTAGACGAAGAATCAGCCGTTCGAACGCTGCCAGCGAAATGGGGAATTCATCAAACCAAACAAGTCGCCGTTGGAATGATGATCGTGGCGTTGGGTCTTAATATTTATAGTTGGCAACAGTTTTACTATTCCGTGCCCAATATGCTGGCTTTGTCGATTACCTATTTAGTTACTATTTTTTTAATCATAAAAATCAACACAAATCGAAGCGACTATTTTTATACCGGTCTGATGGATGGTACGATGGTAATGAGTGGGGCGTTAGTGGGAATATTTGTTTATTTTTTTCAATAATTCAGCAATAAAAAAAGAATGCTTTTAAGCGGTCACCGGAGTTTTAGTAGGACAAGGAACTGCAAAGAAAAAACTACTTCCCTCTCCCTCGACAGATTCAACCCAGATATCACCTCCCATATTGCTAACAATTTTTTTACAGGTTGCCAAACCAATACCCGTACCCGCGTATTCTTCTCTAGTGTGTAATCGGCGGAACATTTCAAAGACCTTGTCTAAGTTGTTCTTGGATATTCCGATTCCGTTATCTTTTACAGAGAATACAAATTGATTATTTTTCTTTTCGCAATCTACCGTTACTACAGGATCTCTTTCGCCTCGGAATTTTAGTCCATTGCTGACTAGATTTTGTAGCAATTGCATCAATTGAGATTTGTGTGCTAAAATCTCAGGAAGGTTTTCTTCTTTTATAACTAAGGAGCCATTATGGTCTTCAATCTGTTTCTGTAAATTCATACCTACGATTGCCATCGCATCATTTACAGAGACTAAGGTATCAGGCATCTCTTGTTTTCCAGATCGAGAATAATCCAATAAATCATCTAATAAAGTCTTCATTCGATCAACTGCATCTATGACAAAATGCATAAATTCTTTTCCACTTTCATCCAGTTTATCATTATACCTTCGCTCTAATAAGGTGGTGTAAGAATGGATCATTCGTAGTGGTTCTTTTAAATCATGAGAAGCCACCGAAGCAAAGTTTCTCAGATCTTCATTTGAACTCTCCAAAGCTTTATTTTGCTCTTCGATCTTGAGCTTGTTTTGTTCCAACAAATTATTAGTCTGTAATATCAGCTCATTTACTTTTTGTAATTCTGAATTCTGTCGATTAATTTCTTCATTCTTGCCTTTTAATAATTCAGATGATTTTTTCTGTGCTCTGTATCTACTGATAGAAAGCATCATCAAAAGACCAAAAAACAAAGCAACAACAGTAACAAGGTATCGGAATAACTTATTCTTGTCTTGAGCTAAAACCAGTACTTCATTTTCATTTTTAGCAATTAGGATTTCAGTTTCTTTTTTCTCTAACTCATAATTCTCTTTGAGGTTTCCCATTTTCTCAAGAGTGATCTTATTTAGCACACTGTCTTTAAGCGCAGTATTCTGCTCCATATACGATAGTGCTAATTCATAATTTCCAACCTTTTTGTAAGCATTGTAGAATCCATCAAGGATTTCAAGTTGTCTAGGCTTTGAATCAATTTCTAAAGCAATTGAGTATGCATTTTTTAAATATGAAATTGCTTTCTTATGATTTCCTATAGTTGAAGCCAAGTCAGCCATCGAACGATAAGTTCCGATTAAACCCCATTTATCTTTGAGTTCTTTTTTCAAATCGACCGATTCCTCAAAATATTTACCAGCCTTGTCATACTCTTTCATACTGATATATATCGACCCAATATTGGAAAGAGAATAAGCAATGCCTGATCGATGACCAAGATCTTCTGCCACTTTTAAGGAACGTAAATTATATTCTAATGATTTTTCTATTTGACCCAATGCTTGGTAAGTTGTACCTAATGCCGCAAGACATGCATAAGAAATTTTCTCTCCTTCTTTAGCATGAACGGCTAATCCTTGAGATACCAGATAATATTCCAAAGCTTTTTCATATTGCTTCTGATAATAAAACAATGACCCAAGATGATAATATCCTGCAGCCATATCGTAAGTATCTTTTAAGGTTTCAGCAATCTGAATTGAGTTCAATTGATTGTCGTAGGATTTTTCATATTTTCCAAGGCTTTTGAAAACACTTGCCTTTCTTCCGAATATAACACCTTTTTGTTTTACATCAATTTCCTCCGCTACTTCCTCTGCCTCTAAACTTAAATCATAATATTCTAATGCTTTTTGATAATCATTTAACCATTCATGAGCATATCCAATCTCAAAATAAATTTTAGCTTTTTGAGAATAATTATGAATAACGTCTTGAATGGCTAGTGCTTTCTCAGCATAATTAAGAGCAGATGGGTAGTCAGATAACTCTTTGTATTTTTCTGAAATACTTATATTTAATTCTAGAAGTTCATGGGTTTTCTTTTCTGCTTCATATCCTTTATGAACTTCAAGCAAACTATCTAAAACTAATTGAATACTATCTTGAGCATTCGCTTGTCCATCATAAGAAATGAACAAAAGAAGAAAGAAGAAAGAATGCTTTAGTATTGCCCTTATTGCCCCCAATGTGCTTGATTTTTATTGAATATTTTCTCATGCCTTATCGACATATATGATTAAATGCAATAACTATACCACGATAAGAGGAAAAATGCTTTGATTACTTCGGTTTTTTATTTTCCAAAAAGGGGAATACAAATACAAGAAAGGCCATCCCAAATTAATGAGATGGCCTTTCTTTAATAATGAAGTAAAACTAAAGCTGAAAAGGTCTTTAACTAGGTGCTTTTTCTTCGATTGAGAATGTACATCTAAAAATGCTTCGATTAGATTTGCCTCCGTATAATTCGAGGATATTTCACCCTAATTTAAAGACAAAAAATGTAAGATAGAAAACAAAAAACTATAGAAATTTTATTTTGATTTGGCGATTTGATAAGCGTATAATGAATTCTCGAAACCAACCAGGAGTACCTTCCCTTCATTTCCATATAAATCGATCATGGAAAAAGGAGTGGTTCCAGCTAATGGGAAGTCTTTATGAAGAGCATTTTGAGCATCAAAAAGATAGATTGTCTTTTTAGATCGACTTAGTGTTCCAAATGAAGAGTAGCCTTTTTTATTAGATTTCACTTCAAAAAGTTCATCTTGCTGCTCATTTAAAACGATTTCGAACTGTTGTTTTAGTTTCTTTTTTTCAGGAGAATAACAAGCAACTTTATTATTTGAAAGTGTCACAAAGTCTTTTCTATAATCACCAGTAATATTCGCAAAGGCGTATTTTACAGGTGCTTTGCTTTCCCTATCTAAAGAAAGATTGTAAGCATGCCCCCTATTATTTATAATCTTTACCACTCCCTTATTATTGGTTAGCGCTATTACTTTCTTTTTTCCTAGATTAAGGATCTCTGGTGTGTTTTGAAAGGAATCTCCAAAAGTTAATTTCTTAATCTCTCGTTTACCTTTACTATTAAATGTAGCTAACTTTCCTTCATCGTTCAATAGAACGAGATAGTCTTTTCTACCATCTTGAAAATATTGAAAGGCTTGTGTTATCCTACCTACATTGTGTTTCGGATTCCAACCAAAAACAGGATTCCCCTCTTTTGTAAAACCATAAGCTTGACCATTTTCACAGGCTAAGAACATTTTATACTTCTTATTTTGCTCAAAATCAACAAGGCACATTCCATTGCTTGCAGGTGATTGAAGGTGTAAAGGGTAATTCCCGATGTCTTTACCTTCTCGATCCAACAGATAAATATTATCGGCAGTATTAAACAATAACTTTAACTCCCCATCTTCATGATAATCAATCTCATAGATCTCAGATAGTAAAGCATCACTTAAAGTTCTTTTCCAAAGGATTTCTCCATTATTATTCAATAAGTAGAGGTTATGCAGCTTATCTTGCACTAATATTTCATACTCTTGTGTTTGCTTGTTCCAAATAGGCTTGGGGCTGGAAATTACATCTGCAGCAAAAGCGGTACGCCAAACAACTTCCGTTTCTTTTAATTGACTCTGCTCAATTTTGTATTTTATATTAAAAGGAACAACTTCTTTTCCATTGTAAAATTCAAGGCCTCCCCGAAAATTCTTAATCTCAGTAAGTACACTTGGAGTCAATTGTTCTGTCAAATTATGATGCAGCATCTTTTCCAAAATATAAATCGCAGAAGCACCATCTGAATACATTAAAGCATTTGATTTATTTGACAAGCTATTGATGTATGTTAAAAAAGCTTCATTTTTAAAAATGGTTTGCCCAACAATATTTTTATCGATTGCCGTTTCTAAGCTTTGTTTCGAATTTGAAAAAACAACAAAATCATCAATTACGGTATAGAAAGGGTTTGGGAGTTCAAGTTGAAGATGGTTTAAAAATGGATCAAGACAATTGTTTCCTAAGAGTTGAACAATTGGATAAGTCTGATAAATGCTATTGTCTAATTCTCCGAAATGTGTTCCGAAACGTCCTAAATAATGACTCGCAATGTTCTTGTTTTTAGCTTTGACAAATAGCAACCGATCTGCACTTGTCTTTGGATTTACAACAGCTAAAGCCCATTCATCTTCCATCCATTTTCCTACATATTTTTGAAAAATAGAATCCTTCATTCCTCTCAAGTGGATGCCTTGTTGTGCAAATAGAAAACCAGTGTTATCTGGAATTATTTGCAAGACATCCATTTCTTGTGGTCCTTTCAAATTTTTCCTTGCTTTAAAAGGTTGAGGTGTTACGTATTGACCACTTATTTCTGATTTCGAAAAATCATGGAGATCAATGGCCATCCAACTCGCAAAGTTTGGAATTGCATTCAGTACCTTTCTGTTTTCATATTTGAAAAATGAATTGAACTGTTTGGGGAGTTGTTTGAAATTGACAAATACTTTTGATGCGTCACCAGATTTTTGAGATGTACTTAGTTTTTTAAAATCTGCATCAAACGAAAGACAAGTCCGATAGTTTTTTAATTGTCTGATGCCATCTTCCACTAACACAGGATATCTAGAAACTAGAATCAAATTACGATAATTATAAAGAGTAAAAGCCTGGTCTTTTATTTGAATCGTTTTATATGATTCACCGAGATATTTGAGATTTTTATTTTTAAACCCTTTGATCCGTTCTTTTATTTTTCCAGCTTTTAGATCTAAATTTTTAATATCAAAAACATATAAAAAATCCAGATTAGCTTCCCCTATATTCTGGAACGTCACAAGTGTTTTCGATTTATTCTCAATAAGAATAGAATCTCCAAAAAGATCGGTCATCAATTCTTGATCCTTACGCAATTGCCGAGCAAATGATAATTCCTTAAATAGCTCAAGATGTTCTATCGAAAAAGAATCTTTAGAAAAATGTCCTGGCTCAAATATGACAGCGGTATGATTTGGAATGGCTTCATAGGAGTGAATAGTGATCAAAGGGAATCTAAAGATTCCGAATATCAAATTTAGAATGACTCCAAACAGGAGAAATCCTAAAACAGAAAAAATGATTTTTCGTATTTTTATGGACAAGTGAGTATTTGTTTTCTCATATAATTTAGTCAGCAAGTGTTTAAGTTCATAAATTAGCAAACGCAATTGGTTTGCTTCTTAATCACTTGATAACTTTAAACATCATAGTATTGCTCTAAATTAGTAATTTTTATAAAACACAACCACCATGTCAAAGAAAATCTTACAATTAGCTGCGATTCTAGGTGCATTATCGGTTATTATTGGTGCATTCGCTGCTCATGCACTTAAAACTCATCTAGATCCTAATCAGCTAGAGATTTTTAAAACAGGTGTTCGGTATCAATATTACCATACCTTTGCTTTATTAGGTCTTGGAATCATTTGCCTTCATTATCCTCACAGATTTTTTAAACTTTCTGCCAATCTCTTTCTTATTGGAATTATTTGTTTTAGTGGCTCCTTATATTTGCTATCTTCACGATTCGCATTAGGAATAGAATCCTGGACTTGGCTTGGACCTATTACTCCAATTGGAGGATTATTTTTGGTAGCTGGATGGATCCTAATGTTTCTTGGAATTTCTAAAATAGACAAAGAATATAAATCAGGAATTGAAAAGTAATAGCTTGAATCTAAGCACTTATTGATTTAAACCCTGATTGGCATCAAAAATATAAAACTAAAATCATGCGCACGAAATACCAATCCTTCGTCATTACCATGCAAAAGATTGCAGATGTAGAACATTCTATTGCAGTTCTTAATTGGGATAAAGAAGTCAATGCTCCACCTAATAGTTCCGCAGTTAGAGCAAGACAAATCGCTACCCTATCAGGTATGGCGCATGAGCTTTTCACTGATGATCAACTAGGCCTTTTATTAGATGAGTTGATTAAAGACGCTTCATCACTTTCACCAAAGCAGTTGAAAAATGTTGAGCTAACCGCCAAGCGATTTCATAAGACCAAAAAGCTATCTAAAGAATTTGTAGAGCGAAGATCAAAGGCCACTTCCTCAGCTTATGATGCATGGATCAAAGCTAGAGCGGCAAATGATTTTGCATTGTACAAAGATGCTTTGAAAAACATTTTTGAGATTAAGAGAGAAGAAGCTAAACTACTGGGTTGGAAAGAGCATGCTTATGATGCGCTTTTAGATGAGTTTGAGCCGGATTATACATCAGCTCAATTGGACACTTTATTTGTCGAAGTAAAAAAAGAACTTGTTGCCTTCGCTGCTAATATTCGAACGAAACAACAAGTTGAAGATTCTTTTTTATATAAGTTTTATCCGAAAGATAAACAGTGGTCATTTGGTTTGGATATTTTGAAAAACATGGGTTACGATTTTGGAACAGGACGTCAAGATATTTCTACGCATCCGTTTACCACGAGCTTTGGCTCTAGTGACGTAAGAGTAACGACTCGTGTCGATGAACATAATTTTGGAAGTATGACTTGGTCCTGTATCCATGAGGGAGGACATGCTTTGTATGAGCAAGGTTTCTTGGAGGAAGAATACGGGATGCCATTATCAAAGGCAGTTTCGCTAGGAATTCATGAATCTCAATCTAGACTTTGGGAAAACAATGTAGGACGAAGTCTCCCCTATTGGAAAGCTCATTATTCAAAATTACAAGATACTTTTCCAGGAAATTTAAAGGCCATTGAGCTAAATACTTTCTATAAAGGAATCAATAGAATTGAACCGTCTTTGATAAGAACCGAATCTGACGAAATCCATTATCATTTTCATGTTTTGATACGTTATGAAATTGAAAAGGCTTTATTAGAAGGCACTATTGAGGTTGATGATCTAGATAAAGTTTGGAATGAAAAGTATAAGGCTTACCTCGGCATAGATGTCCCGGATGATAATCGTGGAATCCTTCAAGATATTCACTGGGCCTTTGGCTTGATCGGCTACTTTCCTACTTACTCGCTTGGGTCTTTTTATGCTGCTCAATTTTTTGATCAGGCGAAGAAAGATGTTCCTGAATTAGTGGAGCAAATAAAAGATGGGGACAATAGTAAATTATTACAATGGCTTAGAGAGAAAATTCATGTGCATGGAATGTTTTACTCTGCAGATGAGCTGTGTAAGAAAATTACTGGAGAAGGATTAAACTTAAAATATTTCATGGACTATGTGAGAGAGAAATATGGGAAGATCTACATTTAGCAAGTCTATTTTTTCAGAAACTGACTCAGAATCGTTTTCTTTTAGAATCATTATTAAACTAAAAACGCTACAAAAGAAAAAACATTCTTTTGTAGCGTTTTTATAATTTATGCTCTTAATCTATAATAAGTCAAAATTTACTCATCCTCATCCTCATTCTTACGATTTCGATACCATAAAACCCCAATCGTCCCAACCAAAACATAAGGCATACCAAGCATCATAAAAATGCCTTTGTTCAGACCTTTACCGGCTGTTCCACCATCTTTCATGTTATTTTCTGCGGACATTTTACACATTGGGCATTGAGCTTGTGTATCAATAGATATACAGTTAAAAGTCAAAGCCAAAGAAAGGATTAATAAAACACGTTGTATCTTTTTCATAATAAACAAATTTACGAAGACTCGAAATCAATAACAATCTTTCAGCATAAAATAAATAATCGGGCCAGTAATCGCTACATAAAACCACAAAGGAAAAACGATTTTTGCCATCTTTCGATGTTTTTCAATTTGCCAAGTATAGCCTCGAATATAGGTGAACAAAATAAAAGGCAAAATCACAGCAGCTAAAATAATATGAGTAATTAATAGAAAGAAATAGACATAGCGGATATTCCCTTCTTTGCAATATAAGGTCTCAGGAGTCGTGAAATGATAAAGCACATAACAAACCAAAAAAAGCATGGAAAGGCCAAAAGCAATATTAATAAACAAGCGATGCAAATTGATATTCTTTTGCTTAATCTGATACAAAGCCAATCCTAAGAAGACAGCACAAAGTGCATTTAGAGAAGAATATACTGGAGGTAAAAAAGTGAAATCAATCCCACTATCCAACTTTACTTGTCTCATAAAACCAACAATAAAAAGTACCACAACCGAAATGATAATGGCTGCAACATTTAACTTCTTGGCTAATTCTAAATTTGGTTTAGTACTCATTATTATTTCTCTTTTTCTCTTTTTAATACAGCTTTTTCTTCTGATTTTTTAGGAATAATCATCGCGGTATGTTCTACTAGATTTATTACCGCTTTTTCATCATTTACATCATAGTAATTGCGAATCATTCCCTTGTCATCAATCAAGACAAAATATGGATATTCATTTGGCAAACTACTGAGTGAATTACTTCTCGGAATAGTTCTATCTTCTGCCCTATTCTTAAGATCTGGCACTTGAAACCCTTTAGCTAACACTCTAAGCATTTCCGCTCGATCTCCCGTCAAATAAACATTCTGATCATTTGCCAAATCTGCTTTTTTGGCTACAGCTTGAAGATCATCACTGTTTGTTCTATCTGGTTCCAAACTAAACGAGACTACAGCTAATTCCTTTACCGCATGAAACTGTTTGTAAAACCGTTGGAGGTAATCTACTTTTTTAGTATATGAATTTGATGAGGTATTGAAAAAATTAACTACTACTACTTTCCCAGCAAATTGCTTTTTAGAAAGTGAGTTTCCATTTTCATCCATAAACTTAAAGTCAGGCATCTGTCCATAATCTTTAAGTTCAGCCATCAACTCTTTATTATAGGTTAGTCCTTTATCCAGGTAATACCAAGAACCAAGAGGTAAGCCTACTAAGAACAGCAATAAAGCTGCACCTTGAAGATAATTTTTGAACCCGTATTTCTTACTCATAAGATATTAAGTTATTGCTTAAACAAATTTGCATGGTGTAAGTTCTATGGATCTCCTTTTATGAATCTATTATGACAAAGACAAAAAAGGCGAGTCACTTAGTGCTCGCCTTTTAGATTAAATCATTTGGATTTCTTTCGTAAGAATTTCGGGGGGAGCTACATAGCCAATTTCTTTTCTATTCTTTTCGAGAATTAATTCTCTTCTTTCTTTATAAGAGTTTCCTTCATGGAAGAATGCAATAATTGCCCAAACCAATAATAAGGTTGGTAAAATAACACTCATTGCTAATCCTTTCACTTCGTATTTCATGTGCATAAATTCATAAACGATGAAGTATGCTTTATATAAACTAAATCCAATCATCAATGGGTACATTACCCATTTTGGCCAAATCATACCTTCAATGATATGTCCATTTCCAAGTAAGGCTATTGCAACTTCTACAAGTGTAATAATTCCAAGTAGAATTAAACCTTTGACAACTAGTTTTTTAGATTCTTCGTAACTAAGTCCCATTAGTATTTAAATTAAAATGATTTTTTAAAATGATAAATCTCAAAGACTAAATCAAGTCTTTTATAGTAGATAAAATACAAGGAATACAAATACCCATACTAAATCTACAAAGTGCCAGTAGAGTCCAATTTTCTCTACCATTTCGTAGCCATTCTTTCTTTTTTCATATAATCCAGATGCAACATTAATCAAGATGATTAATAAGAATGCAACTCCAGATAATACGTGGAATCCGTGGAACCCAGTAATAAAGAAAAATAGCGCACCGAATGCTTTTGGTCCTTGTATTTCTTTACGAATCTGACCATCTACATTTGATTTGTAGGCACCATATTCATAAGATCCATGATCATGATGATAAGTAATCAAATAAGGTGTTTCTACATCAAAACTTTCACCAGCAAACTCTTTTCCATAATGATCGATCTTTGAGAAGAATCTATTTTCTGGAATGTCTGCAGCGCCTGGCTCCAAGTAATAATGTGTATTTGCCTTATGAGTATGATCATCTCCGTGAGCTTCATCTCCATGACCTGCATCGTGTCCATGTCCATGAGCATCTTCATGATGAATTTCTTTTTCAACGAAACCAGCTTTTTTCAAATCAGCACCAGAAAGATATGTTCCTTCTTCAAAGTGATTAGAAAAAGGATTCTGTGTTACAGATACTCCCTCTCCAGCAATAAGTGTTGTCCACTCCCATGCTTGGGAACCTAAGAAAGTTGCTCCTCCTAAAATAGTCAGGAACATCCAAAAGATCACTCCTCTCTTATTCTCTCGATGTCCTTCTTGCACTGCTCTTACCATCGTCACCGAGCTTATAATCAGAACGAAGGTCATAAAAGTTACAAAGATTAGAGGTGCGCCGTGGAGACCAAATGGAGCGGTAGAAAATACAAAATCAGGTACGGGCCATGTTGGCATACTAAACCTCATTGATCCATAAGCAATAAGGAAACCTGCGAATGTAAATGCATCCGACACTAGAAAGTACCACATCATTAGCTTTCCGTAACTCGCTTTGAAAGGTTCTTTACCGCCTCCCCATGCTTCTCCGGATTGTACATCTTCATCGTGTAATGCTGCGTCTGTAGCCATTTAATATTAATTTTTATATAACGTAATGTCTTGTTTATTAAAACGCTTAAAAATCTTAAGCTATGATTGTAATACGATAAACGTAATAATATATAACCAAAGGAAATCGAGATAATGCCAAATCGTTAGAGTCAACTCAAATCTTAATTTTCTCTTTGCTGTTACTTTAAATTTCAATGCAAAAGCGTGAACGATTGCAACAAAAATAGCAGCAAGCCCTCCGCAAATATGTAATCCATGAAATCCGGAAAACACATAAACAAATGACCCTGCTGGGTTGCCAGTCAATTCAACACCTATATTTGTCAAATCTTGCCAGCCAATATACTGCAAAACCAAAAAGGTAATGCCTAGTAGAAAGCTAACGAGTAAAAGTCCTTTATATAAACTTTCTTTTTCTCTCTTGAAAAAGATATAAGATGCATGTAAGGTCACACTACTAAAAAGAAGCAAAGCTGTATTGATAAAAAAGATATTTGGCAATCTAAACTCTAACCAATTCCCTGCAGCTTGTCGAACAACATAAGCACTGGTCCATGCCATAAACATCATCGTAATACTCGCACAGGCTACCCAAAGCGCAAACTTATGCGGGTGGATTTTATTTCTGGTTTGTTGATTTGATACTGCCACGTCCATTTCTTCTAAATTTTATCAAAAAACAATGCAAATAAAATAATCGGCAAATATAAAAACGAGCAAAACATTAAACGCAAAGCTGTCTTTTTGGTTTCTTTTTTAAAAAAGTCCCAACCACACCATGCGTAATATATCCCGCAAATTAACAAAATCACTCCTGAAACTATTCCGGTTACCTCCATCATATAAGGAACTAAACTTACTGGAATCAAAAACATCGCGTAGATGAATGATTGAAAACCAGAATTGTTATCCTTTACTCCTCTTTTAGAAGGTAATAAATGCATACCTGCCTTAGCATAATCTTCAAATGCCATCCATGCAATCGCCCAAAAATGTGGGAACTGCCAAAGGAATTGAATCGCAAATAAAGTCAAAGCCAGCATGGTAATCGTTCCCTCAAAAGCAACGCATCCAATCATCATTGGTAATGCTCCAGGTATTGCTCCAACAATAACAGCGAGTGCTGAAATCTTCTTCATTGGTGTATATACAAAAGCATACAAGATCAATGAAATGGTACCTAGTAATGCAGTCCATGGATTGAAAGTTGCTAGGATTAAAATCCCAATTAAACTCATAAATCCAGCCGCCATTACTGCTTCAGAAACACTCATTCTACCAGTTGCTAATGGTCGATTAGCCGTTCGTGTCATGAGTTGATCAGATTCTCTTTCGAATACTTGATTCAATGCATTCGCTGCACCTGTTACTAAGAAGCCACCAATTGAAAGCAATAAAACATCCAACCAATTGATTACTCCAGAAGCTGCAATTAAATAGGCCATCGCCGAAGAAAACACAACAAGTAACGATAAACGTAGCTTTACCAGCATCACGTAATCTGAGACTTTTTGCTTCAATGAACTCCCTAATGACCTATTGGCAACTTTAGTATACATATTATTTTAGTTCTATAAAAAAATCTGTGTTTTAAGACGGTCAAATAAAAGAATCAATACTCCTTATAGTCGCTTTTGCTTCTTTTATTTGGCCGTCCACAGAATTATTTCATATAACAGGATCTTTTGTTTTGTTATTAATTAATGTGTTTCAGATTCGTCTTCTGACACTGGCAAAATCTGAGGGTAAAATTCTCTACCATCTTTACCATAATCATAAGCCCATCTGTGAACAACAGGAATCTTACCTGGCCAGTTTCCGTGACCAGTATCGATTGGAGTAGTCCATTCTAAAGTAGTCGCTCCCCAAGGGTTTCTAGTTGTCATTCTCTTACCTTTCCAGATACTGTAGAAGAAGTTAACCACAAATAAAAGCTGAAGTCCAAAAACTACAATTGCAGCTACAGTGATAAATTTATTCGTTGCATCGAAGTGAGAGAAAGCATCAAAAGTTTCAAAACTATAGTAACGTCTTGGTACACCAGCCATACCTATGTAGTGCATTGGCCAGAAGATCGCGTATGCCCCAATAAATGTTCCCCAGAAGTGAATTTTTCCAAGTGTTTCATTCATGAATCTTCCGTACATTTTTGGGAACCAGTTATAGATTCCAGCAAACATACCAAAGAAGGCAGCAATACCCATTACAATATGGAAGTGAGCAACTACGAAGTAAGTATCGTGCATTTGAATATCAATTGCAGAGTTACCAAGGAAGATACCTGTCAAACCACCAGAAATAAACATTGATACGAAACCAATTGCGAATAACATCGCAGAGGTGAATCGTATGTTACCTCCATATAAAGTCGTAATCCAGTTGAATACTTTTACCGCGGACGGTACTGCAATAATCAAAGTGAAGATTACGAAGATATTTGAAATAAATGGATTCACACCAGACATAAACATATGGTGCGCCCATACGATAAATGAAAGGAATGCAATCGCAAGGATGGAATAAACCATCGCTTTATATCCGAAGATAGGCTTCCTGGCGTGTACCGATAATACCTCGGATACCAGCCCCATCGCGGGTAAAATAATAATGTAAACCTCAGGGTGTCCTAAGAACCAGAACAAGTGCTGATACAAAACCGGACTACCACCTACTCTATCCAATGCTTCACCACCAATGTATATATCACTCAGAAAGAAACTCGTTCCTAATTCACGGTCAAAAATAACTAAGAAGAATGCAGATGCTAATACTGGGAATGAAAGTAAACCAATGATTGCAGTTACAAAAAACGCCCAAATTGTTAATGGCATTCTCCACATCGTCATACCTTTTGTTCTTAGATTAAGAACAGTAGTGATATAGTTGATACCACCCAAAAGTACTGATACGACAAATAAGATTAAACTTACTGTCCATAAGGTCATACCTGCTGCTGATCCTGAAGAAGCTTGAGGTAATATACTCAATGGTGGATATGCAGTCCATCCTCCTGAGAAAGGTCCTGTACTTAAAAATAATGAAGAGAACATGACCACACCAGCTAAAAAGAAGAACCAGTAGGATAACATATTCAATAAAGGAGAGGCCATATCTCTGGCTCCAATTTGAAGTGGAATCAGCAGATTACTAAATGTACCACTCAATCCTGCCGTCAATACAAAGAAGACCAGTATGGTTCCATGCATGGTGACCAGAGCGTAATAAAACTGAGGATCTAAAGTACCAATGCCTGCTTCATTTATTGCAATCCATTTTCCAAGTAAGGGCTGCAACCATGCAAGACTTTCTTCAGGAAACCCTAATTGAAGTCTAAAAATGATTGACATCCCCGCACCAATAATTGCCCAGAACATCCCCGTAATAAGGAACTGCTTTGCAATGATCTTATGATCTTGGCTAAACACATAGTGCGTAATGAAATTTGACTGATACTTATCGCCATGGTGATGATCATGAAAGTGATCATCATACCCTTGTTCTTCTATCAGTATATCCGGATCGAAAGTAGTTACCGTATCCATTCTATAAAATATTTATTAGTATGTATATAAAGTCCAAAATAGGACGATAAATCATTATTGAGTTAAAATCTTAAATTCAGTTCTTCTGTTTTCTTTTCTACCTTCCTCTGTAGCATTGTCTCCAATCGGTTGAGTAATACCATATCCAACAGCAGTCATTCTATCTGCGGAAGCTCCTTTATTTAAAAGGAAGTCATAAACTGCTTTTGCTCTACTATCAGAAAGCGTTAGATTTGAATCAGGATCTCCTGTACTGTCTGTATGTCCTGAAACTTCAACAGTAACATTAGGGTTCTTGTTCATGAAATCGAACAAGTTATTAAGTTCATATTTTGAAAGATCTGTTAACCTCGCAGAACCCGTTTCGAAGTTTACATAATCCAAACGAATAATTTTATCAGCAAGCTCAGTAGCAGCTAATGCTTTCTGAACAGTTGTATTGAAATCTCGTTTTCTTTGCTTGATTTCTACATCTAATAATTTTCCTTTGTGAGGATCTTCATCAGTACCTCTGATTGTAGACATGTAGAATGAATTTTGACCTGCCATCCACTCTTCCCATTCTTCAACAGAAACTACATCGATGATTCGTCTCATACTATAGTGTCCTTTTCCACAAAGCTCAGCACAAGCTAATTCATAGTAGAAATCTTCATATCGTTTTTTACTATCAGGATCTGTAGGATCTGAAAGCTCATGCCATTCTGGATACTTTGGAGATCCATCTTTATTTAATACACCAAGATTCTCTCTATACTGCTCAGTAGTCAAAGAAGGTGTAAAGACAAAATGAGTAGGTAAACCAGGTACCGCATCCATTTTTACACGAAAGTGTGGGATATCAAAATTATGCAGAACGTCTCTTGAAGTTATACGTACTCTAACTTTTTTACCGATTGGTAACTTAATCACTTCACCAGCACCAGAAGAAACAACATCATCAAGACATTTTTCATCATTAAAGTCCATTCCTAATGAATTCGTAGGGGTAATATTTTTAAAATATTTAGTACCTAATGCTCCATCAGGTCCAGGATATCTCATCGTCCAGAAAAACTGTACTCCTGTTGCTTCGATCTCAATGTGATCTTCATTTTCTCCAACATCAGCCATTACTTCGTTCCATGCATCCAATCCACCAACAACCAAAAAGGTCATTACAATAGCTGGAATTGCAGTCCAAATAATCTCTAATTTTGTATCATGAACAAAATATAAAGCTTTACGATTTTTCCGTCCTCTGTATTTATAAGAAAACCAGAATAAGTAAATATGTGTAATTACAAATACGATTCCTGTAAAAAACAAAGTAAGATTAAAAAGATAATCTAAACCAGCACCATGTTCAGAAGCTGGAAGGTGAGGTCCATACCCCAACATCGATGGCGCATAGTAAACTGCTGAAACTACACAACCAATTAAAAAGAAAACTAAGAAAGCCATAGAGAATTTAGCATTCCATTCATTGGTCTCTTCTTGAGCGTCTTCTTCACCTCTGATTTTTGTAGCAAGCTCCGTTACTTTTCCGATCTGTACGATAACCAATCCAATCAGAACGATACATAAAACTGCAATTAAACCTGTCATTCTAAATATTATTTATTAATTATTTTTTCAAAATTAGAACATCAAAACTCTAAGAGTGGTGATGAATACTTTCCGCATAATAAGGATCTCTTTCTGGTCTTAAAGACGCTTTCGTTAATTGATTGAAAACGAAATAAAAGAACAATGATAAAAATCCGATAAAGATTCCTAATTCTATCAAATGCGGATAATCAAATCCGGCTACTGATGGTAATAATCCGTGAGCACCGTCTGCATGAGACAGCTCTTTGATAACACCTGGCTTGATCATATAAAAGAAATCCCACCAGTGTCCAAATAATACCAAAAGAGCTGCAAAACCTACAGTACCAAATTTTCGTTTCGTACTGTTTCTCATTAAGATGAAAAATGGAAGTCCAAAATTCATGATTAAATTACCATAGAATAATACTGGGTATTCGTCTCTTCTTGTTTTAAAGTAAGTTGTTTCTTCACCTACGTTCGCATACCAAATCAACATGAATTGAGAGAACCATAAGTATGTCCAGAAAACACTAAAAGCAAATAAAAGTTTACCTAAATCGTGAACATGTTCTTCAGTAACATCTTCTAAGAAACCTCTTGATTTCAAATAAATGATAGTCAATAAGGTCAATGCTAAAGCAGAAACCAACCAACTTGCGGTAGTATACCAAGCATACATCGTACTATACCAGTGTGGCTCAATAGACATCGTCCATAACCAAATCACTGCACATGAAGAAAAGGCTGCTATTGGCATAAAGGTAGCTGCATAGATTTTGATTTTCCTGTGAATCGCATAATCTGCAGTTCCTGCTTTATCTTCCATAATAGACATCTTTCGGATTGGTCTGGCAAATAAGAAATACCAAACACTTAAAAAACCCAATGTCATTATTGTATAACTTGTTTTATTTAAAAATCCAGACTTACCTAAAAGGACAGGATCAGCTGCTACTGCTTCTGCATCCGCCCAGTGATAAATGTGATGCATATGCCCCCATAATCCAGCAACAATGATCCCCATCATTACTAAGCCTACCACTAAAAACATAGAGTATGCTTCCCAGATTCTCTTGATTACTGCATACCAACCAGCATAAGCTGTGATCGCTGCACAAATTGCAAAAAGGGATACAAATGCGATACCTGTAAAGAATACAGCATTGTGTAAAAAGTTAGTCCAAAATCGGCTATGGTATTCTCCTGAATGAGGCGAAGCATCCATGAAAAAGGAAAGTGCTAAACATACCACACCAAGTACCATACCTCCAATCAAGACACTTTTTTCTCTTCCTTCGAACGTAAATTGATTCATTATAATACTTTGTTTTATTGATCCCGATAATCAATCGGGAAAATGTTTTTAGTTTATTATACTACTTATAACTTTTAGTGACCGTTACCTGAGTCACCTCCATGATCGTTATCACCATGTCCATGTCCATCTTCATGACCTTCTACATCATGATCATGTTCGTGACCTTCTTCTCCATGACTCTCACCATCATGTCCGTGTCCATCTTCGTGCTTAGCCATTTTAGGAATACTTGCTCCAGGAACATCAGCTGTACTTGAAGTATATGTATTTTCTTCTTCACTATAAGCTAATTTTTTTTCTTTAGCTTGTAAAGAATGAATATAATGGATTACTTGCCATCTTTCTTCATAAGAAATCTTATCAGAATAACCTCCCATCACACCTTTTCCATGCATGATCGCGTGGTAGTATCTTCCATTTGAAGAATTGTAAAAAGTATCTTGTAAAAAATTTGCAGGAACAGCTGGATACTTAGCATTTAGATTTGTTTCATCAACTAACCAGCCATTGCCATCTCCTTTCTCACCATGACAAATTCCACACATGATATTGTATAATTCTTTTCCTTCTGCTAAACCAGCAGCAGTTATTGGAAATGGATTATCAATGATTTCTTTCATCGCTCTATCTCGTTCAGCATCAGTGTTAGTGAAGTAATAAGGAACACTACCATTTACAGGAACATAGATTGAGTTATTGTTATCTGAATGTGAAGTGCCGGCATATCCTCTAGGAATAGTTCCAGTAACTGGAAGACGAGGATTAGACAATTCTTTAAGTGTTTTCACACTTTCAGCATCCCAAGTATTTAGATAATAATAATTGTATACGTTTGCTTCATATGCTACAGAGTGTCCCATATCTGGCATATATTCTTTACCTGTGTAATTTCCTTCAGGACCAGAACATGCAGTGATGGTCATCAAAGTAGTGACGACAACAAAAAGGATTAATATATTTTTAAATTGATTCATTCTGAAATAATTAGGGATGTATGAAATCATCCTTATCAAAAAATCTTTATATAGTTTTTGTGTTAACTTCTGATGCTCCTGTTGTAGAGAAAAAACCTTTTAATTTGCTAATCTCTTCATTAGAATAGCCATTGGTTTCAAATGCGATACAGAATTTATCATCCGTAATTCGATCATCTAAAACAGGGTTATTTACACCAGGGCCAAGACCACATACCGTGTAAAAAGTTACCACCATTCCAATAGAAGCAAACAATACGGTTAACTCAAATGAAATCGGAATAAATGCTGGTGCAGAGAAGTAAGGCTTACCTCCAAAAATGATCGGCCAGTCACGAGTAAAGACCCATGTCATAAATAAAAATGCCGTTAAGGTTCCTAATGCTCCATAAACAAATCCTGCAATGTGAAGTCTTGATTCTGAAAGTCCTAATAATGGATCAAGTCCGTGAACAGGAAATGGAGAATATACATCCATGATGTCCAGGTGGTCTGCATTTGCTACCTTAACTGCATCCATTAGATCAGTTTCGTCATCATACAAACCATATAAAACTTCTTGGTATTCTTTCATCTTTTATAATGATTATTAATTTTTAAAAGTATAATTCAACAACACTCATAACTCACTCCCCATCTTTCACTTCTCACCTCTAATTAATGCGCGTGTTCATGCTCATCATGATGAGGCTTTTCGTTAAGCATCTTATTATAATTATCTCTTGCATTTTCTTTACTGTATTGGTCACCAGCAGATTTCAAGATTGATTTTACCTCCGCAATTGCAACTACTGGTGCTACTCTTACAAAAAGTAAATACAAAACGAAAAATAATCCCATGGTACCAATAAAGATTCCAATCTCCACCCAAGTTGGCACATAGTATGACCAAGATGATGGTAAGTAATCTCTAGCTAGAGTTGTTGCAATAATTACAAATCGCTCAAACCACATTCCGATATTGATAAAGATGGACATGAAGAAGGTTACAAAAATACTTCTTCTCATTTTCTTAAACCAAAAGATTTGTGGAGAGATTACATTACAAGCCATCATTCCAAAGTAGGACCACCAATAAACTCCTAATGCTCTGTTATAGAATGCGAATTGCTCATAAACATATCCTGAGTACCAAGCAATGAAAAGCTCTGTCAAGTAAGCAGTACCTACAATAGTACCGGTCAACAAGATTACTTTATTCATCGACTCAATGTGATTGATTGTGATATAGTCTTCTAAGTGTAATAGCTTTCTAGTCACCAACATTAATGTCAATACCATCGCAAAACCTGAGAAGATTGCTCCTGCTACGAAGTATGGAGGAAAGATCGTTGTATGCCATCCAGGAATAACAGAAGTGGCGAAATCAAAAGATACAATCGTGTGTACAGAAAGTACCAATGGTGTTGCTAATCCAGCTAATACCAAAGAAAGTGCTTCCCAACGTTGCCAGTGTTTCGCTTTTCCAGTCCATCCAAATGCAAGGAAACTATAAACTCTTTTTCTAAGTCCAGTCGCTCTATCTCTTACTGTTGCGAAATCAGGTACTAAACCAGTATACCAGAATAATAAGGATACTGTGAAATAAGTACTAATCGCAAATACATCCCAAAGTAATGGAGAGTTAAAGTTTACCCATAATGGTCCTCTAGTATTTGGATAAGGAAAGATGAAAATTGCTAACCAGATCCGTCCCATGTGAATCAATGGAAATAATCCGGCACACATTACTGCAAAGATGGTCATCGCTTCCGCTGCCCGGTTTACACCAGTTCGCCATTTCTGACGGAAAAGCAATAAGATGGCTGAGATTAAGGTACCTGCGTGACCGATTCCAATCCACCAAACGAAATTGGTAATATCCCAACCCCATCCAATAGTTCGATTCAAATCCCAAGTTCCAATACCCATCCAAATGGTCCATCCTATACAGAAAAGTCCAAAAGATAGTACGCCAACAGATGCCATAAAGAAGGCGACCCAAGCTTTGCCAGGTACTCTTTCCGTTGGGCTTACGATATCCTCAGTTATCTGGTGGTAAGTTTTACTACCTGTAATTAAGGGTTCCCTGATGGGAGAAACAACTGCGCTCATATTCTATATTTTCAAATATTATTGAGTTCTTAAAGTCTTGCAGCATAATGTCTGCAATGGATGCTAGTACTCAGACAAAAGTCTAAATGACTAGCTTAAAATTTTATCCAAATCTGCGTTTCTATTATTTACTTTCATTGTATATCGAACAGAAGCATCAGAGTTTGTTTCCTCGATTACTCTATAAAGTAATTCTTCTTTCTCTTTCATCTTCTTAGCAATATCACCTGATTTGTTATTCATATCTCCGAAAGTAATCGCACCTGTAGGACAAGCTGTTTGACAAGCTGTTCTTACATCAGAATCTTGAAGTTTTCTACCTTCTCTCTTAGAAGTTAATTTACCTTCTTGGATTCTTTGAACACAGAAACTACATTTTTCGATAACCCCTCTTGAACGAACAGTAACGTCAGGATTCAAAACCATACGTGTCAAGTTATCCGCTCCATAAGGTACTTCTTCGCCATTTACGGTGTATTGGTTACCAGGGAATAAATCCGCTGTTGTATAATCCAACCAGTTGAAACGACGTACTTTGTAAGGACAGTTATTTGCACAGTAACGAGTACCGATACATCTGTTATAAGTCATTTGATTCAGACCTTCAGAACTGTGGTTGGTTGCTGCAACTGGACAAACATTCTCACAAGGAGCATTATCACAATGTTGACACATCATCGGTTGATAAACAACGTTTGGTGTTTCAATGTCTCCATAGTAATATCTGTCAATTCTAATCCAAGACATTTCATGGTGACGAGCTACCTCAGTTTTCCCAACAACTGGTACATTATTCTCTGCCATACAAGCAACAGAACAGGCGTTACATCCAGTACAAGCATTCAAGTCAACGACCATACCCCAGTGGTGACCGTTTTCATAAATACTCTTGTGTCCACCATATAAAGTCTCTTCGTTCCAGTCTTTATTATAATGATCACGTTGATGTTGTAATGCTGAAGATTTCTCTTCTAGATCATCTAATGAAGAATTGAAAATCACAGAACGACCAGTTAATGATCCCTGGAAAGCCAATTTAGCTTCATCAACATTTAATAATTTCTCAGCATCATCTGGATTTTTCAAGTATTCACCTGAAGTATCTTTTCCAGTGATTCCCATCGTATGATGGTATTGAACACATGCGAACCTTTTATCTTCTCCAACGATATTCAAAGAAGCTACATCCGCATAGTATTTTGTATTTCCATTTGCATCTAATGAAAGCCAAGGTTGAACATTTGTACCAATGTTTTTACCTGCCATTCCAACTACAGATCGCCCGTAACCTAATGCAATTGAGATCGTATTTGGTGCTTGACCAAATTGAGCCAATGCACTAAATTGTCCTGTTGAATCACCAACAGCTACATCAACAATTTCTGCTTTTCCTTTTGCCTCATTTCCACCAATACCTAAATAACCTTTGTAATCCGAACCATCCCATTCAACAGGAACAGAAACGTAATTACCCCATGTTGTACGAGTTACCGGATCTGGTACTTCTTGTAACCAAGGGTTGTTTGCATATTGTCCAGCACCAACGGTGATAGATTCATAAAACGAAACTTCCATTTGATCACCAGCAGAAGGCTTATTGATTAAACCAGCAGCTCTATTTACATCAGCAGTGCAAGATGCCGCAGCACTTGAAGCACTACCTTTTCCAAATACACCATCATGAAGTGCAGTATCCCAGAATGCCTGGAAAGTTGCAAAAGCGTTTTGGTTAGCAAAAGCCCCCGTTTGTAAAGAAGATTTTATATAGTCGTAATACGGTTGATCGGATTTCTTATTGAGATTTGGACTATCTGCCCAAGTCAATAAACTTACTTCCGCATTTCTAGTATTAAATAAAGGAGAAATGGTAGGTTGAATTAAGCTATAATGTCCACGCTTTGGTTCTGCATCACCCCAAGATTCTAAGAAGTTGTGAGTCGGAGCAATGTAAGTACAAAGGTTTGTGGTATCATCATTCAATCCTGAGAAAGAAACTTTTACTCCAACTTTCGCCATTGCACTTGCAAATTGGGCGCCGTTTGGAAGATCAAAAACTGGATTACAACCATCCATAACGATCAATGCATCAACACCGCCGTTATTCATTTCTTTAATCAAGTTCTGAACGTCTTTGTCAATCCCTTGTCTCTGTAAAGAAGCAGAAGCAAAACTGATCGTAGATCCATAGTTTCCTAAAAGATCATTGATCTTGTTTACTAATAATTGTTCTCCAACATTATTAGAACCAGAAATAACTAAAGATTTGCCTTTATTCGCAGCTAATTCTTTTGCAACAGCAGCTAAAGATTTTGAAGCTTTAGAATTTACAGCTGGAGCTGAAACTTTTTGACCGCCAGTCAATGCAGCAACTGCATTATATAAGGTAGCAATCGCAGCACCTTGCTCAGAAGGCTTGATTAATATTCTATTGTCCGCATTAGAACCAGTCATCGTCATTCCACTTTCTACTTGAATGTGGCGAGACATGCTAGCTCCTTTGATAGATTTTATTTTTCTGTTTTTAGCATATTGAGCAGAATACTCAACTGGAGAAATCCAAGTTCCTAAGAAGTCAGCTCCAAGGCTCACTATTACATTCGCTTTATCAAAGCTATAATTAGGAATTACTTTATCTCCAAAACTAGATTCATTTGCTTCTAACATTGCAGAACTGGAAACCGCATCATAAGCAACTAATTTTGTATTAGTATACTTCGCAGTGAAATCGCCAATTGCTCTTTTAGTCGAAGGACTTAAGATAGTATTAGAAACAATTCTGATTTTCGATCCTGCATTTAATTTGCCTTTTACCTCAGCATCAATTGCATCCCAGCTTGAAGCAGAAAATCCAGCTTCACCATTAGTAGCAGGTCCCTGAATACGAGCAGTATCATACAAATCTAAAACCGCAGCCTGTACCCTTGCACTAGTACCGCCTCCGGTTACTGGTGACATAGAGTTACCTTCGATTTTGATAGGTCGACCTTCACGAGTTTTTACCAAAATAGAACAGTAATCTCCTCCTTTTACAAAAGAAGAAGCATAATAAGTAGCTACACCAGGAACAATAGCGTCTGGTTTAGTTACATAAGGTATTGCTCTTTTTACGGGAATCTCACAACTGGCAGCTAAAGTAGCAGCACCAATTCCAAAACCTACGTATTTAAGAAAGTCTCTTCGAGAAGCACCAATTTCCATAGAATTCTCCTCTGCAAGAGTCTCTATTATTGGTAATTCTTTAAATTCACTGTTTACGTTTTCTAAAAAAGACGGATCATTATTCTTGTCTTCTATTCCAACCCAAACATCTTGATTATTATTCTTCATATCTATTGTGTGATATAAATATATTTAGTTATTCTATTCTAAAATTAGTAGTGACACTTTTGACATTCAATACCTCCAATATCTTCGACAGTCACTTTATCTCGCTTACCATCTTTGAATTGCTCATGATATGTTTCATAAGATTCATAGTATGGATTGTCAGCAAATTTTACCTCAGTTGTTCGGTGACAGTTTACACACCATCCCATAGATAAAGGCGAATGTTGTGCAACAACTTCCATCTTTTCTACTGGTCCATGACATTGCTGACATTCGACCTCTCCAACACTTACGTGTTGTGCGTGATTGAAGTAAACATGATCTGGTAAATTATGAATTTTGATCCATTCTATTGGACCTTGAATTTGCGGTTTAGTTTCATTGGTCAAGGAATTTTTAATCCCCATCCATTGCTTGTCTACCTCTTTATTTCCTTTTTTATCTAAGCTAGATAAATCATTGTCTTTCATGTAGTTAGCACCAATCCACTCTTTGAAAACTTTTTCAATATCTTCTTCAGCCATTGACTCATAGTTTTCTATATAAGTACTAGTGGTAGGATTATATCCAATAGAAGCATAGATCTTTGAAAGCTCTGCAGTTCCATAAGTAGAACCTTTCTTAATTGCAGAGTGACAGTTCATACATGTATTAGCTGCAGGTATTACAGAATGCTTAGATCGACGAGCTCCATCATGACAATATTGGCAATCAATTTCTTGAATCCCCGCGTGTGTTGCATGAGAAAACTTGATTGGTTGTTCTGGTTGGTAGCCTTGTTGTCTTCCTAAGCTGATTGCACTATTTACCGTTGTATATCCTCCAAAGATTACCAATGCGAAAAGAATAAACCCAACAATCTTTGAACTGGTCAATGATTGTAATAAAGTCTTATGAGCAGCTGGTGTTTTGCCATCTTTGATGTCCACCATTCTATTCAAGTTGGTAATAATTCTTGACAACACTAATGCAAGAATCCCAAGAATTACAAAAAGCGTAATGAATAAAAATGTATTATCGCTTTTCTCTTCGGTTCCACCACCACTACCTGTTAGAGCTGTAGTCGTAACAGGACCATAAGATCCATCATAAACTCCTTGGATATAAACTAGCATCGCATTAATTTCCTCATCCGTAAGATTTGGAAATGAAGTCATCACATTTTTATTGTACTTATTGTACAAGCTAACTGCATATGAATCACCGGATGCAATAACTGCTGAGGAGTTTCGGATCCATTGATATAATAATTCTTCTCTTCCTTCCCATCGTTCATTAATACCTCCCAATGCAGGACCAGTCATATCATCCAACATGCTCTTGTTGTGACAAGAACCACAGTTGGCCTTAAATAAGGCTTTTCCCTGATCAGCAGTTTCATCTGCCAAGGCGATATTAAAGGTAAGAAATGTAAAACTTAAGAGTAAGAAAAGTCTGGAAACCAATGATTTGTATATCATTCTTATTTGACTTTAAAATATAGTATAATTCATTAAAAAAAACATAGAAAACCTATGTCATATTTCTGTCAGCGCAAAAATACAATTCATAAGCATTATTACCAATATATATTTAACAGGGAACTCTATTTAGATAAAATCTAAATAACTTTTATTGGGTTAGTTATTACCTCGGGATAACAAGAGAAGTGAAACAAAATAACTATTTCTTTGTATAAAGCTTTTATACCTTATATATAAGGTATCCCCTTTTAATAATTTCTCAGTAAATTTTTCCTCTGAAATGAGGTTTTGGAACGAATAATCAAGCTTAAGAACAAGCTTTTTAGAAGAGTATTTCTTAATAATAAAAACCTTAGTTAGTGCCTTTTAAATTGTCATTCGACACCAACTAAGGTTTCCTTTTTTCAGGCCGCGTACTTTTCTTGATACTTTAGGACACAATCTTCGAGGTCCTTGATTGTATCAACATAATCGGCATCTTCTCTGGTCAACTCAATGTTAAACCACTTTTCAAGTTCTAAAATGATGCTCATCTTGTCAATTTCATCGAGATGAAGGTCATCTTGGATACTAGTGCTTAAACAAATTCGGTTTGGGGCGATCTTAGCCACCCAACTGACCACGTTAATTACGTTTTCCTTTAGAGTCATAATTTGTAAAAAAATTTAATACCACATCACAGAGGTTCAGACTGAAATATGATTGTGTCAACAATGTTCTCAAATAACGATAAAAAAACGCTGAACGTCCACTCTTTATTTGGAGAATTTATACATTATCCAATTTTTTGATAAATAGACGGCATTTGATTAACGAAGAATTCGGAAAAGTGATTCGTTGACGAATATTTGTTTTATGGGAAGCCATTCACTAATGACCAAAAAAGGGACTATTACAAGTTCTAGGGTATATCAATCATGGTAAAGACAAACCCTTAAGCAAAACTTGCTAGTGAAAAATATCTGTTAGCAGATCTTTTCAGCTCAGCTTTTCCTCATTTTCTTTGCGGTAAGAAAATGAGGAAAGGCTGAGGGTTTAAAATTTAATAAATTAAATTTTAAACATCAATACGTCCAATTAATCATTCATTCTAATAGTTAGCTTCAAATAAAAAGCAGCCTTTCCAATAAATGAAAAGGCTGCTTCCTGAGTAGTAAAATTGTTTTTCGTTTTGTTCGTTCTTCGTTTTATTGGTTTATGACTAAACCATCGTTGACATCTGATAAGACCCACACTAAAAGGAGAACCGCTATGATTTCAATCATGACATTTGGTTTTTAAAAAAATTAAAAAATATGAAATCGATAAGGGATTAT